>NZ_JBFPKO010000140.1:0-763 GCF_040948765.1 Paraburkholderia sp. BR10923
TGGTCGATCTAGAGACGGCGACGCCGGAGTGGGCGAACCTGCCGGTCTCCGATCCGGACCCGCGTGCGCTCGGCCTGACCTCGCGCCATCTCGCCTATGTGATCTACACCTCCGGATCCACCGGCACGCCCAAGGGCGTCATGGTTGAGCATCGGAGCCTGGTGCGTCTAGTGGCGGGGAACGACTTCGTCGAGATCTCGCCGCAGGACGTCTTTCTCAACGCATCCTCGCCGACATTCGACGCGACCACGTTTGAGCTCTGGGGAGCCTTAGCAAACGGTGCGAGTGTTGTGCTCTATCCTGAACGCTACCTCTCGACGGTAACGCTGGCCCAGATCATCCAAGATCAAGGCATCACCATCGCCTGGATGACTGCCCGGTTGTTCGATACCTATACCGCAGAGGGGCGCGGCACTGATGGGCTGCAGCAACTGCTGGTCGGAGGCGAAGAGGTCTCCGTCACTTCCGTCAGAGCATGCCAGAAGCGACATGCGACACTGCGGATCTCAAATGCCTACGGCCCGACAGAGAACACCACCTTCAGTCTCTGCTATCCGGTGCCTGCTGGCTTCGATGACCAGCAACGAGTGCCGCTGGGCCGACCAATTCGAAATTCGGTAGTCTATCTTCTGGACAGACACGGTGCGCCGGTTCCGTTTGGCGCGGTCGGGGAGCTCTACGTTGGCGGGGCGGGGGTGGCGCGCGGTTATCTGAACCGGCCCGAGCTGACCGCGGAGCGGTTCATCGGCAGTCCCTTTGTCGA
>NZ_JBFPKO010000141.1:0-761 GCF_040948765.1 Paraburkholderia sp. BR10923
CAGATAGCCCCGCGCGACCCCCGCCCCGCCAATGCAGAGCTCGCCCACCACCCCGAACGGCACCGGCTCGCCATGACCGTCCAGCACATACACCCGCGTGTTCGCAATCGGACGGCCGATCGGAACGTGCGTCGATACAGCGCATCCGCTCGGAATTTCGTAAAAGGTGCAACCCACAACCGTTTCGGTCGGCCCGTATTCATTCACCATCCTGGCGCCAGGCTGAACCCTGCGCCACAACTCGACTGTTGAATGCGACAGCGCTTCACCACCGATAACAAGCAGGTCAACCTGGCTGGTCATCGGGCCCGCCAGCATCTGTTGTCCAAGCGCGTCCAGATGGCTCGGGGTAACGTTGACCAGCCCGCATGCCGAGCTGGCCTGTACCTTTAGTCCCGCGACCTCATCGCGTTCCCGTACCAGCCGTGCATGACCACCGCAGATCAGCGGTGCAAACAGGCTGTTGATCGTCGCATCGAACGCCAGGGAAGAAGAAACGATCGAGGATGATCGTGGCGCGTAAGCTTCACAGGCCCACGCAAGATAATTGGCCACTCCACGATGTTCAACCATGACGCCCTTGGGCGTGCCGGTGGAGCCCGACGTGTAGATCACATAGGCCAGATGGTGCGGACCCAGGCCCAGCGCGCGCGCATCCGGATCCGATGCCGGCTGCCCGGCCCACGCCGGCGACTGCGCCTCCAGCTCCACCAGCCCCACGCCAGCGAGCGCCTCCTCGCCCAGCGCCGCACGCCCCGCCC
>NZ_JBFPKO010000142.1:0-757 GCF_040948765.1 Paraburkholderia sp. BR10923
TGGCAACGATGGACACCATCAAGCTGTTCGGCGGCGAACCGGCGAACTTCCTCGACGTCGGCGGTGGTGCGACGACCGAGAAGGTCACCGAAGCGTTCAAGATCATGCTGAAGAACCCGAACCTGACAGCGATTCTGGTCAACATCTTCGGAGGCATCATGCGCTGCGACGTGATCGCGGAAGGCGTGATCGCGGCGTCGAAGGCCGTGTCGCTGAAGGTGCCGCTCGTGGTCCGCATGAAGGGCACGAACGAAGACCTGGGCAAGAAGATGCTCGCTGAATCCGGCCTGCCGATCATCTCGGCGGACAGCATGGAAGAAGCGGCTCAGAAGGTCGTCGCAGCTGCTTCGGGCAAGGCGTAAGCCACCTGTCTACGGCGCATTTACCAGCTCATTTGCCAAAATGACGAGTGGCGGCGCGCGAGCGACACAGGCGTGAAGTATCGCGCCGGGTGGCGCTACCGCGCGACGCCAAACGAACAGAGGTCAATACATGTCGATTCTGATCAACAAAGACACCAAGGTCATCACGCAGGGCATCACCGGCAAGACCGGGCAGTTCCACACGCGTGCTTGCCGTGAATACGCAAACGGCCGCGAAGCGTACGTTGCGGGCGTGAACCCGAAGCGTGCCGGCGAAGATTTCGAAGGCATCCCCATCTACGCGAGCGTCGCTGAAGCCAAGGCTGAAACGGGCGCGACCGTGTCGGTGATTTACGTTCCGCCGGCAGGCGCTGCCGCGGCAATCTGGGAAGCCG
>NZ_JBFPKO010000143.1:0-746 GCF_040948765.1 Paraburkholderia sp. BR10923
CCTGAGCCTTGAACTCGACGCTGTAGCGCCGGCGGCGACGACGGCCTGGTGCCGCTGCTTCGTCAATAGTGTTCACGGTCCACCTATTTAAGTGGACACGATGCTCCCAAGACTCTCAACGCAACTCAAGATGGGATAAGCGGGCGCTTACCGATGGGCGTGTCAGCGCTCAGGCGTAGCCGGACGTCGCCGCATTCTACCTCCTAGGAGCCGGCGCTGTTCGACGAGGGGCACGCCGGCACCAGTTGAGTGCAGGCGCCTCTGGCAACGGCACGTCGGGCACGCCGAAATCGCCGGCAAGATAATGACGACGCCATTTGAACAGCAGATTGGCGTTGATGTCGTGCTCGCGAGCGATGAGCGCAGCCGACGCGCCAGGCTTGAGCGTCGCCTCGATGATCTGTCGCTTGAACTCGACCGAAAAATTGGGTCGCTTGGACCGTTTGGATTGAGGAGAGCTGTCCACTGTTGCGTCCACCATTCATTTGGTGGGCACCAAAGTAGCCAAACTCAACGACGAAATCTACACGGACCAGATCGAACGGCCGGAATCTCGCAGCTTCCGCTCTGTGGGTATCAGAATGCGGCGCTCATACAGCCAGCAATGGGCGTGCTGAAGCGTAAGCACCCGGGGAAGGCATCTTGACTGGGGCGATCGCTCAAACGATCAAACGATCAAGCAGCGGTCGGCGTCCAGCGATGAGGAAGCAGTTGCGCTATGTCGGCGGCACGGTGTGTCGGCAAGC
>NZ_JBFPKO010000144.1:0-738 GCF_040948765.1 Paraburkholderia sp. BR10923
GGACTGGCGATGAACCGCTCGGCTGTCAGCTCGGGGCGGTTCAGATAGCCCCGCGCGACCCCCGCCCCGCCAATGTAGAGCTCACCCACCGCCCCGAACGGCACCGGCTCGCCATGACCGTCCAGCACATACACCCGCGTGTTCGCAATCGGACGGCCGATCGGGATAGAGGCGGATCCATTAATAACTTTGGATATTTCGAATGTGACGCTTCCAACTGTCGCTTCTGTAGGACCGAAGTGATTGATCAGACGCACATGCGGGAAACGCTTTCGCCAAAACTGAATATCCGCAGGTACTAACGGTTCCCCACCAACCATCAGTGCCTTAGTCGGAGCCGGACCTTCGTAACACTCCAGTTGCCTGTTTAACAGGCTCAGGTGCGAAGGCGTCAGCTTGATCAAATCGTAGACCCGACCATCGTTAGCAGCAGAAAGTAAATCAATTTCAAAAGCAGGTTTTAGAAGATACAGCGCTGCACCTGCCAACAGGGGTCCGAATAAGGTTGTAACGATGCCGTCAAAGCTCAACGAATGTAATATCGGCGAACCATTCAACGCTTCTTCGTAATAACTGCGATGTGACCATTGCAAATAATTCAACAGGTTTCTGTGCTCGACCATCACGCCCTTGGGCGTGCCGGTGGAGCCCGACGTGTAGATCACATAGGCCAGATGGTGCGGGCCCAGGCCCAGCGCGCGCGCATCCGGATCCGATGCCGGCTGCCCGGCCCACGCC
>NZ_JBFPKO010000145.1:0-695 GCF_040948765.1 Paraburkholderia sp. BR10923
CAGATAGCCCCGCGCGACCCCCGCCCCGCCAATGCAGAGCTCGCCCACCACCCCGAACGGCACCGGCTCGCCATGACCGTCCAGCACATACACCCGCGTGTTCGCAATCGGACGGCCGATCGGAACGCGGTGCCGGCCATCGAAACCAGCAGGTACCGGATAGCAGAGGGTGAAGGTGGTGTTCTCGGTTGGCCCGTAGCCATTTGATATCCGCAGCGTCGGATGCCGGCTCTTGCATGCCTTAATGGAAGCGGCTGAAACCTCTTCGCCTCCGACCAGCAGCTGCTGCAGCGAACCGGTATTTCGCCCCTCCCCTACATACAGATCAAATAACCGTGCGGTCATCCAGGCAATGGTGACGCCCTGGTCGCGGATGATCCGGCCCAACGTTGATGTCGAGATATAACGTCCGGGATAGAGCATCACCCTGGCGCCATTCGCCAAGGCGCCCCAAACCTCGAACGTCGTCGCGTCGAACGTCGGCGAGGAGGCGTTGAGAAAGACGTCCTGCGGGGAGATTGCGACGAAATCGCTCCCTGCCACCAGCCGGACCACCCCCCGATGTTCAACCATCACGCCCTTGGGCGTGCCGGTGGAGCCCGACGTGTAGATCACATAGGCCAGATGGTGCGGGCCCAGGCCCAGCGCGCGCGCATCCGGATCCGATGCCGGCTGCCCGGCCCACGCCGGCGACT
>NZ_JBFPKO010000146.1:0-680 GCF_040948765.1 Paraburkholderia sp. BR10923
ACGTAGAGCTCCCCGACCGCGCCAAACGGAACCGGCGCACCGTGTCCGTCAAGCAGATACACCCGCGTGTTCGCAATCGGACGGCCGATCGGGACAATGGCGCCATCAAACTCATCCGGACAACTCCACGCTGTCACGTCGATCCCAGCTTCGGTCGGACCGTACAGATTGTGCAGGCCTGTCCAAGGCAAGAGGCGCCGAACCTTATGCACACTGGCGGCAGGAAGCGCCTCGCCGCTGCATAAAACACGCCGCAGCGACGTGCAGCGGTCAACACTCTTCGCATCCATAAAACTGACCAGCATGGATGGCACGAAGTGAACCGTCGTGATGCGCTGGCTAACGATCAAGTCAACCAATGCAGCGGGATCTCTGTGCGCATCCGGAGGCGCCAGCACCAGGGTCGCCCCTTCAAGCAACGTCCAGAAGAACTCCCAGGCCGAGACATCGAAGCCAAATGGCGTCTTCTGCAACACGACATCAGTTGCCTTGAGACCATAGGCGTTTTGCATCCAGATCAGGCGATTAACGATAGCCCGATGCTCATTCTGTGCCCCCTTGGGGGTGCCGGTGGATCCGGAGGTGTAGATCACATAGGCGAGATGGCGCGAGGTCAGGCCGAGCGCACGCGGGTCCGGATCGGAGACCGGCAGGTTCGCCCACTCCGGCGTCGCCGTCTC
>NZ_JBFPKO010000147.1:0-670 GCF_040948765.1 Paraburkholderia sp. BR10923
GGCTTTGTCCGGATGGGTACGAGTTCCCGTGCCATGGACGCGACTATGCATTTTTGACGCAAACCGGTTTGCCGAAGGCGTTCCACCGGTTCAGCAGGTTGGCGATGATTACGCCTTCGCCTTCCTGCGACGCAAGCTCCTGCGTCAGCAGGCGCTCGCCGATGCAGCGCTTGATACGCGAGATCTGTGCCTCGACCAGCGAGCGCACACCGTAGCCGTATTTCTTGTGAAATGCATAGATGCCTTTGTCCTCGATGTATCTGACGATCTGGTCATGCCGGCGGGTTCGCTCCTCGCCGTGTCCGACAGTGTGAGCTGGCGGTGGGATGACGGGCGTCACGCCCGCGCCTGAAAGCGCTTCGGTACGCTCGATGCTGTAGTACGCGCCATCGGCAATCACCCGATCCATCGGCACATCAGCGGGCAGCACGGCGTCCATTCCTTCGCTGTCCGATACTTCTGTAGTGGTGATGCGGATCGCGTGTACGTTCATGTCAGCGTCGATCGACAGATGCATCTTGCGCCACGGCGTGCGCGCGGCCCTCTGAGCGAACTTTTCCTCGTACCACTGGCTCGCCCGCCCAAAGCTCAATCCCGTGCTGTCGACGATGAGACTGATCGTCTCGCCGCGCGCGAGACGTCGGGCCAGCTGTTCGCAACGCTGCGTGAC
>NZ_JBFPKO010000148.1:0-659 GCF_040948765.1 Paraburkholderia sp. BR10923
GGGCTGGACGAAGTTGAGCGGAGAAATTGTATCAAACCCTTGTGGAATCAGGATGTTAGCCGATTCATACCCGATCAACTCAACTCAGAGAATACGCCCATTTCTTTGCTGCTGCAAAGAAAGTAGGCAAAGAAGACAGCTCAAACCGCCAGCTCATAAGCGGGTCCCCTAGCTTGGCAGGGGTAGTGGTGCATCTGGAATCCGTGCCCCCGCACATTCCCCGTTCGTGACAAAGCCATCATCCATCCCACTCCGCACTACGTGCGTCGCGGACGGGTCTGCCCGGGAAACCAGCGGGGTTGCCCGCGCAGCGGGAGCCCTCGGCTGCGCCTCGGCGATGCGCCGGAACAACCAGTGGTTTTAGAACGGGGATTCGGCGCGCGGAGCGCCGCCGGAGGAATGACTGCCGTGTCACGAACGCGGAATGTGCGGGAGCACGGATTCCAGATGCACCACTACCTCACGCGGACCGAGGGCCCCGCTTAAGAGTTAGCGGTTTGAGCTGTCTTCTTTGCCTACTTTCTTTGCAGCAGCAAAGAAAGTAGGTGCCGCCCCGCACAGGGGCAACGCTAATAGACCGATAAGAAAGCAAGGAAAGGCCAACACCGCCAAGAATAAAGACCAGAAAAACAAACAAAAACTGGAAACACCCAGAAATA
>NZ_JBFPKO010000149.1:0-647 GCF_040948765.1 Paraburkholderia sp. BR10923
AGGATCAGGCCGAAACCAGCGTGCTGTTCGAGCTGATCGCTGAAAGATATGAGCGACGCAGCCTTCTGATCACAGCCAACCAGCCGTTCTCCGGCTGGAATGACGTCTTCCCCGACCCGGCCATGACAGTGGCCGCCATCGATCGCCTGGTTCATCACTCGACGATCTTCGAACTGAACGTCGAAAGCTACCGGCGTCGGAACGCCAGCGACAACAAGGCAGCACGGCGGCGTCAATTACCGGATCCCGAGCCACAAGGAGCGACAACTATGACCTCTTGAACAGCGACGATTACCCCCGCTGACCGGACAAGATAATTGTCGTTCGGCCGGACTTCATGCTTGACGCTCTACAGGTGCCTTCCGAACGTGCCCGCTTTTCCGCTTTCTCTAGCTTGCTGACAGCCTCATCGGCCAGGCAAAGATGGACTCCCGTGATGCCGGCCATCTCGACCAGCAGTGGCAGGACGTGCTCACGCAGACCTTTCACGACTTGTGTGCGCCATCGTTACGGTGCCGACCGGAGCATGTATTGGCGCCGGGTTTTCTAGCCAAAGAGGTTGTGCTGAATCTGAACAAGATGCCCAGTAAGCGCCTTCACTGCTGCATCCGTATCGCGGTCTCTAAGGGCTTCGACGATTTCACGGT
>NZ_JBFPKO010000014.1:0-200833 GCF_040948765.1 Paraburkholderia sp. BR10923
GAGCAGTTGCGTCACGAATTTGCACCGCATCAGCCCCAGTGTCCCGAAGTGGTGGTTGAGACGCCATCGGCGGCACTCTACGACACGCTGCTCGATGACGAGGTGCCGGTATGAACACCGCTGCTACCTACGATGCCGCCCGTCTACGGGTCCGATCGACCTTCCCAGACAGGCATTGAGTCTGTCCTTCGGCAGCCTCGATCGCGCTTCGCGTTCGAGGCTTTTTTCTTGCGTTTTCTGTTGTCGTGCCGATGTGACAGTGCGTTATCGAGCGCCCGCGATTTCAATCAGGCAAAACAAATCCCGCACAGGGGGAGCGGGATTAAAACAACAGGACGCAGAGGAGACGGGCACGCCCTGTCTGGGACCCACACGCACCGCGGAGATCATGTATCGTTGCTGCATTATTCTCGACTCGTAATTGTCAAAAATTGTCAGATCTTCGGCGATTTTCGGTTAGGGCTTTCCCTGTTTTCGGCATGCCAATTCCGGCGTCGCACATGGCCAATAGTGGGTGTCATCGGACGACAAAGCGAACTACAAATTGATATTGCCAATTCAGATCAAATTGAATAGATCGTGACGAATCAAGCCGTGCGGAAGATCTCGAAATAAAAAAGCTATATCCCAAAATAAAGACCGGAACTCGCCCGGCGCTTCAGTGGTCCGAACACTATCATTGCCCATCGCGGCACCTTCTGGCGAGCCTGGCTCCAACAGGTTCGCCGTCATCCGCTTGTGGTCCGATAAAGTACTTTGCGTCTGATCGCATCGTCCGTCGAGTTTGAATAAGGCGTCTGTAGCGGTACGTCGCTCTATCGCCAGCGGCAACGATCGTGTCATTGCAAACCGTAGATCGTTTATCGGATTGAATGAGCCTGAATAAGGAATTGCTGGTGAAACATCTCGCTGCTTCAATATCGCAATCGTGGCGGCTTTCTCTGCCTGCCGGTTTTATGCCTCTTCGCGCAAGTTACCTCGCTGCCACGATGATCACGCGTTCGCGCCGCCGCGAAACGTGGGAGTATGCACGATGAGCGTCTTCCAGATTGCCGGCGCGCTGTTGGCCATCGTCGCGCTGTTCGGCGTCCTCAACTATCGCTTCATCAGGTTACCCGACACCCTCGGCATCACCGCAGTCGGGCTCGTCGTCTGCGTCGGCATTTCGGCGCTCGGCTTCTACTATCCGGCGATGGCGATCGCCGCGCGCAAGATCGTCGTGCAGATCGATTTCGCCGACATCGTGTTTCACGGCCTGCTAAGCCTGCTGCTGTTCGCCGGCGCACTGCACGTCGATCTGTCGAAGATGCGCACGCAGCGGCGCGCGGTGCTGATGCTCGCGACGATCGGCGTATTGATTTCGATCGCGGTGGTCGGCTTCGGCTTTTACTACGCGGCGCAATGGCTCGGCCAACCGGTCAGCCTGCTGTGGTGCCTCGCGTTCGGCGCGCTGATCTCGCCGACCGATCCGATCGCGGTGCTCAGCGTGCTCAAGCGGGCGGCGGCGCCCGAAAGCCTCGAAACCAAGATCACCGGCGAATCGCTGTTCAACGACGGCACGGCCGTGGTCGCGTTCGTCACACTAGTCGGACTCGCGACCGGCGCAAACGAGTTTTCCGCGGGCGCGATCGCGTTCGATCTGCTGCGCGAAGTCGCCGGCGCGCTCGTGCTCGGCGCGGCGCTCGGCTTCGGCGCGTCGCTGCTGCTGCGAGGCATCGACAGCTATCCAGTCGAGATCCTGATCACGCTCGCGCTCGCGACCGGCGGCTATAGTCTCGCCGAAGCGCTGCACGTGTCGGCGCCTCTGGCGGTCGTGATCATGGGGCTCGTGATCGGCAATCACGGCGCGTCGACATCGATGTCTGAGAAGACGCGCGAGCATCTGTTCAACTTCTGGGACTTGCTCGACGAGTTGCTCAATCTCGTGCTGTTCGGGCTGATCGGACTCGAAATCATTGCGCTGTCGCTGCGCTTCGAGATCGTCTGGCTCGGGCTCGCGGCGATTCCGGTCGTGCTGTTCGCGCGCGGCGCCAGCGTCGCGATTCCGCTGCTCGCGCTGCAGAAGTTCCGGCGGCTCAGTCCGCATTCGGCTGTCGTGCTGACGTGGGGCGGACTGCGCGGCGGCATCTCGATTGCGCTCGCGCTCTCGCTGCCCGAGTTTCACGGACGCGAAATGTTCATCGGCGTCACGTATCTGGTCGTCGTGTTCAGCCTGCTGATTCAAGCGACGACCTTGGGTCCGCTGATCCGCCGGCTCAATTTCTCGGGCGCTCACGTAACCCAGCCGGCCGCGCCGGACTCATCGCCTGCACAAAACGCGCGCTAATCGTAAAGTGGATACCTACGCGGATCTACACCGCGAGGTTGGTGGGAAAATCCCAAAGACAGTGCGAGACCGGCGCGAGCAGTTCGCGCGCCGATTTCAACGTTGGATTGGAGCGCCCGATTTAAGCGTCTTCTGAGCAGTGCCCGCCGTGATTCCGACTCGCGGCGGCCCACCACGAGGCAGGACCGATGGCGAGCGAATCGCCGCGGTCTTCCCTCCGGCCACGGTTCGCGCCGCGGCCCTGGCTCGGGCTTGAACGAGTCCGCCGCCAGTTTCTGGCTTACTTTCCGCCAGTTTCCGGACCGTCGTGCCTGCCGCGGCGCCGGGCATTTGGCCGTCAATGCCGGTTCTCCCACATACCTGGCAGGCGCGGTTTGTCATCCTGTCGATTCAGGCGTTGGAAGGAGTTCGCCATGTCGGTCTATGTCGATGAGGGGTTTCGGCCCTGTGTGACGGAATGCGCGACGGTCGCGTTCCGGGTGTGCTGCGACGATCGCGCGCAGGTTTTTGAAGTCAGCGCCGACGCGCTGGTCGAGTTCTGCGGCGCCGAGAGCCGTCGCAAGGAGGACCTGCTGGTCGCGTTCGAGGATGCGCAGGACGAGATCCTCTCGGTCGCCGCGCAGCGCTGGCAGTACACGCCGAGCGAGCCGGTGCACCTCGGTCTGGACGATTTCAAATTGGTCAGACATTAGGCGTGCGAGAAACGCCCTTCATGAGCTGGATCGCTGCACTGCCGATGTACAACGTGACGCCCGCGCTCGGCCTCGAATGGCGCGAGTGGCTCGACGACGTGCTGCACCGGGTCAAGCCCGCGTGCCGCATCGTCGAACCGGACGAGGAATTGCACGGCTTCTGGCGGCGCCCGAACCTGCTGATCTCGCAGACCTGCGGTTATCCGCTGATGCACGGGCTTCAAGCGCAGGTGCAATTGGTCGCGACACCCTGCTTCGATGCGCCGGGCTGCGACGGCGCGCATTACTCGAGCGTACTGGTCACGCGCGCCGACGCGCGCTTCGACTCACTCGCCTCGTGCCGCGGCGCACGCGCCGCCTACAACCAGGACGATTCGAACAGCGGCATGAACGCGTTTCGCCACGCGGTCGCGCCGCTCGCTCGCGCCGGCATGTTCTTCGGCTCCGTGCTGCGTACGGGCTCGCATCTTGGCTCGCTGCGCGCGGTCGCGGACAATCGCGCGGACGTCGCCGCGATCGACTGCGTGACCTTCGCCTTCGTTGGCGATGTGCTGCCCGAACTGGCGCGGCGCGTGCGCGCGATCGGCATGACCGCCGCGTCGCCGGGCTTGCCGCTGATCGCCGCGGCCAATGTGCCGCCGGCCACGATCGCCGCGCTGCGCGACGCATTGAACGAGACGCTGAGCATCCGCCCCGAGCGAGCGAAACGCCTGCGTTTGAGAGGTTTTTCGGCGCTGCCGCTGACCGACTACGCGCGCATCGGCGAGCTCGAAAGCGAGGCGCGTGCCGCGGGCTACGCGCGGCTCGCTTGATTCACGCGGTCCTCATCTGCCACTCGGCGCGCTCATCCACCCGCCTGCTGCACGTCCAGCACCAGCAGCTGCGCGCCGTCGGTGACCTGATCACCGACCGTATACAGCACCTCGGCGACGGTGCCGGCCGCCGGCGCGCCGATCGTATGCTCCATCTTCATCGCTTCCATCACGATCAGCGGCGCGCCCTTCTCGACCACCGCGCCCGGTTCGACCAGCACCGCGATCACCTTGCCCGGCATCGGCGCGGTCAGACGGCCTTCGCCGTGCTCGGCATCCGCAGCATGCGCGAGCAGGTTCTGCCATTCGAATGCGAGCGTCTCGCCGTGGCAGAACACGTGGAACCTGTCGCCGTCGACAAATACGCGCCCCGTCACGCGCGCATCGCCGATCGTCGCGCGGAATTCGTGGGCGCCCGCGCCGACCGACCAGCTGAAGTCCTCGCGCACGCCGTCGTGTTCGAGGGTTTGCACGAGCGCTTGCGGGTCCCCGTTGCGCGCGAAAACGACCGTGAACGACTCGGGGCTGACGTCGTTGGCGCGGTCGTCGATCACGCGCCAGCCGAGCGTTTGCGTGTAGCCGCTATTGAGCCGCCAGTGCGACAGCGCGTCCCACGGCGATGCGCCGTGCGCGGTGCCGCCCTCGCGCGTCAGCAACGCGGCGCACGCGAGCGCGAGCGCTTCCTTGAACGGCTTCTGTGCCGGCGCGAACAGCGCCTCGTGATGACGCTCGATCAAACCGGTGTCGAGGTCACCGCTCACGAACGGCTCGCTCGCGACGATGCGCCGCAGAAACTCGACGTTCGTATGCGGCCCGACCACCTCGCACGCACGCAGCGCGCGTGCGAGCCGCGCCAACGCCTCCTCGCGCGTCGCGCCGTGCACGATCAGCTTCGCGATCATTGGATCGTAGAACGGCGTGATCGTGTCGCCCTCGCGCACGCCGCTGTCGATCCGCACCGGTGCCTTGCGTCCCGGCTCGCCGAGTCCGGCCGCGCCTAAGCCGGCCGCGTCGATCGCGAACTCGACGCCTTCGGGCATGCGCAGATGCTTGAGCATGCCGGTGGACGGCAAAAAACCGCGGGCCGGATGCTCCGCGTAGATGCGCGCCTCGATCGCGTGGCCGTCGAGCTTCAACTGCTGCTGCGTGAGCGGCAGTGCCTCGCCCGCGGCAACGCGCAGTTGCCATTCGACGAGGTCCTGCCCCGTCACCATCTCGGTGACCGGATGCTCGACTTGCAGCCGCGTGTTCATCTCCATGAAATAGAACTCGCCGGTCGGCGTCATGATGAACTCGACCGTACCCGCGCCGACGTAATTGACCGCCCGCGCGGCGGCCACGGCCGCTTCGCCCATCGCGCGTTTGACCTCGGCCGACAGCCCCGGCGCGGGCGCTTCCTCGAGCACTTTCTGATGCCGCCGCTGCACCGAGCAGTCGCGATCGAACAAATAAACGGCGCCGCCGTGCCGATCGGCGAACACCTGGACTTCGACGTGCCGCGGCCTGGTCAGATACTTCTCGATCAGCACGCGATCGTTGCCGAAGCTGCTGGCCGCCTCGCGCTTGCACGACAGCAGCGCGGCCGCGAAGTCGGCGCTGCGCTCGACCACGCGCATGCCTTTGCCGCCGCCGCCCGCGCTCGCTTTCAGCAACACCGGGTAACCGATCGCGTCGGCCTCGCCCTGCAACAACTGCGGCTGCTGGTCATCGCCGTGATAGCCGGGCACGAGCGGCACCGCGGCCGCGTGCATCAGCACCTTCGCGTCGGCCTTCGAGCCCATCGCGGCGATCGCTTCGACCGGCGGTCCGATAAAGACGATGCCGGCTGCCTCGCACGCTTGCGCGAAGTCTTCGTTTTCGGAAAGGAAGCCGTAGCCCGGGTGTATGGCCTGCGCGCCGGTCGCGCGCGCGGCTTCGATGATGCGTTCGATGCGCAGATAGCTTTGCGCCGCCGTCGAGCCGCCGATATGCACCGCTTCGTCGCAGGCGGCGACGTGTTTCGCGTTGGCGTCGGCGTCCGAATAGACGGCCACGCTCGCGATGCCGAGCCGCTTGCAGGTCGCCGCGACGCGGCATGCAATCTCACCCCGGTTGGCGATCAGGATCTTGTTGAACATGAGTGTCTCGATGAAATAGGCGGTACGGGGCGGTTGTTGTCAGCGGGGCATGTCAGTGGCGCCAGCCCGGCGGGCGCTTTTCGAGGAATGACGCGACGCCCTCGCGGCCTTCGGCGCCGGCTCGCGTCTTCGCAATCCGCACTGCCGTGTCTTCGATCAGCGCGTCGCTCAATTCGCGGCCTGCGATGTCCTGCACGAGCCGCTTGCAGGCGCGCACCGCTTGCGGGCCGTTCGCGCACAGCGCCTGCGCGAGCTGCGCGACCGTTGCGTCGAGCTGCTCGGCACTGGAGACCGCTTCGCTGACGAGACCCAGCCGCAACGCGGTCGCGCAGTCGAACGCTTCGGCGCTGACGAAGTAGCGCCGCGACGCCTGCTCGCCGAGCGCGCGAATCACATACGGCGCGATCGTCGCGGGAATCAGCCCGAGCCGCGCTTCGGACAGGCAGAAGTGCGCGCTGTCCACCGCGACGACGACGTCGCATGCGGCTATCAGGCCCATGCCGCCCGCATACGCGTCGCCATTCACGCGCGCGATCACCGGCTTGTTGCAGCGATATACCGCCGACAGCATGCCCGCGAGACGCATCGCATCGGCGCGGTTCTCGTCGTCCGAGTAGCCGGACATTTTCTTCATCCAGTTCAGGTCGGCGCCCGCGCAGAACGCCTTGCCGTTCGCGGCGAGCACGACCGCGCGCACGTCGTCGCGGGTGTCGAGCGCGGTGAATGCGGCGGTCAGCTCGGCGATCATCGTTTCGTTGAACGCGTTGCGCACGTCCGGACGATTGAGCGTGACCGTCGCGATCTGGCCGGCAACCTCGACCTTCAGCGTTTCGTATTGCATGCGTAGCACTCCTTTGGCTGACTTTCTCGCAGCGCGGCGCCGCGCGCCATCACATTCTGAACACGCCGAAGCGCGTGTCTTCGATCGGCGCATTCATCGCCGCCGACAGGCCGAGGCCGAGCACGTCGCGGGTCTGCGCCGGGTCGATCACGCCGTCGTCCCACAGCCGCGCGCTCGCATAGTACGGATGGCCCTGATGCTCGTATTGCTCGCGGATCGGCTGCTTGAACGCCTCTTCTTCCTCCGCGCTCCAGCTGCCGCCCTTCGCTTCGATGCCGTCGCGCTTGACCGTGGCGAGCACCGACGCCGCCTGCTCGCCGCCCATCACCGAGATGCGCGCGTTCGGCCACATCCACAGGAAGCGCGGCGAATACGCGCGGCCGCACATGCCGTAGTTGCCCGCGCCGAACGAGCCGCCGATGATCACCGTGAACTTCGGCACCTTAGCGGTCGCAACGGCCGTCACCATCTTCGCGCCGTTTCGCGCGATGCCTTCGTTTTCGTACTTGCGGCCGACCATGAAGCCGGTGATGTTCTGCAGGAACACGAGCGGAATCTTGCGCTGGCAGCACAGCTCGATGAAGTGCGTGCCCTTTAACGCCGACTCCGAAAACAGAATGCCGTTGTTCGCGACGATGCCGACCGGATGCCCCCAGATATGCGCGAAGCCCGTCACGAGCGTCGTGCCGTAGCGCGCCTTGAATTCGTCGAACGCGGAATCGTCGACGATGCGCGCGATCACCTCGCGGATATCGAACGGCTTGCGCGTGTCGACCGGAATCACGCCGTAGATGCTGTGCGTGTCGTACCGCGGCGGCTTCGGCTCCTGCAACGCGAGCGGCGTCGGCTTCACACGATTCAGATTGCCGACGATGCTGCGCGCGATCCCGAGCGCATGCGCATCGTTCTGCGCGAGATGATCGACGACGCCCGACAGACGCGTATGCACGTCGCCGCCGCCGAGATCTTCGGCGCTGACCACTTCGCCGGTCGCGGCTTTGACGAGCGGCGGTCCGCCGAGAAAAATCGTCCCCTGGTTCTTCACGATGATCGACTCGTCGCTCATCGCCGGCACATACGCGCCGCCCGCGGTGCACGAGCCCATCACGACCGCGATCTGCGGAATGCCCGCCGCCGACAGATTCGCCTGGTTGTAGAAGATGCGGCCGAAGTGATCGCGATCGGGAAACACGTCGTCCTGATTCGGCAGATTCGCGCCGCCCGAGTCGACGAGGTACACGCACGGCAAGCGGTTCTCGCTGGCGATTTCCTGCGCGCGCATGTGCTTCTTGACCGTGACCGGATAGTAGGTGCCGCCCTTCACGGTCGCGTCGTTGCAGACGATCACGCACTCCTGCCCCGCGATGCGGCCGATGCCGGTGATCACGCCCGCGCCCGGCGCGTCGTCGTTATACATGCCGTACGCGGCCAGTTGCGACAGTTCGAGGAACGGCGTGCCCGGATCGAGCAGGTATGCGATCCGCTCGCGCGGCAGCAGTTTGCCGCGGCTCGTGTGCTTGTCGCGCGCGGCCTGGCCGCCGCCCTGCGCGAGCTGCTCGATCTTCGCGCGCAGATCGGCGACCAGCGCTTCGAGCGCCGCCGCGTTCGCGCGGAAGTCGTCCGAGCGGGGGTTCAGTTTTGATTCGATGATCGGCATGACGTGGCTTCTCCAGAGGGCCGTTCGTTTTGCATCACAGCGTTTCGGCGAACAGCTCCCGGCCGATCAGCATGCGGCGGATCTCGCTCGTGCCCGCGCCGATTTCATAGAGCTTCGCATCGCGCCACAGGCGCCCGACCGGATACTCGTTGATATAACCATTGCCGCCGAGAATCTGGATCGCCTCGCCGGCCATCCACGTGGCTTTCTCCGCCGTGTACAGGATCACGCCCGCGCAGTCCTTGCGGACCTGGCGCACGTGCTCGTTACCGAGCGTGTCGAGTTGGCGGCCCACCGCGTATAGATACGCACGGCATGCCTGCAAGGTCGTGTACAGGTCGGCGACCTTGCCCTGGATCAGCTGGAACTCGCCGATCGACTGGCCGAACTGCTTGCGGTCGTGGATATACGGCACCACCGCGTCCATTACCGCGACCATGATGCCGGTCGGGCCACCCGCGAGCACCGCGCGTTCGTAGTCGAGACCGCTCATCAGCACTTTGACGCCGCCGTTCAGCTCGCCGAGGATGTTTTCCTCCGGCACTTCGACGTCCTGGAACACCAGCTCGCCGGTGTGCGAGCCGCGCATGCCGAGCTTGTCGAGCTTCTGCGCGACCGAGAAACCCTTCATGCCCTTCTCGACGATGAACGCGGTAATGCCGCGCGAATTCGCTTCGGGATCGGTCTTCGCATAGACGACCAGCGTGTCGCAGTCGGGGCCGTTGGTGATCCACATCTTGGTGCCGTTCAGCACGTAGCGATCACCCTTCTTCTCGGCGCGCAGCTTCATGCTGACCACGTCCGAGCCTGCGTTAGGCTCGCTCATCGCGAGCGCGCCGACGTGCTCGCCCGATACGAGCTTCGGCAGATACTTGCGCTTCTGCGCTTCGGTGCCGTTGCGATGAATCTGGTTCACGCACAGGTTCGAATGGGCGCCGTACGACAGGCCGACCGAGGCCGACGCACGCGAAATTTCCTCCATCGCGACCATGTGCGCGGTGTAGCCCATGTTCGCGCCGCCGTACTCTTCGGAGACCGTCATGCCGAGCACGCCGAGGTCACCGAACTTGCGCCACAGGTCCATCGGAAACTGATCGGTGCGATCGATTTCTGCGGCGCGCGGCGCGATTTCTTTGGCGGCGAACGACGCAATGCTGTCGCGCAGCATTTCGATCTCTTCGCCGAGCGGGAACTGCAAACCGGGCAGATTGGGCATTGCGGTGTCTCCTGAGTTCGTGGGCGGCCGCTGACGGAACGCGAAGCGGCACGCGAGAGCATGTCATCGCGCATTTCACGCCAGATTGACGTAAGCGTCAATAGGTATTTTTGAGTGTTACTCAGAAAATTCGCAAAGCTGCTCCAGACAGCCGATTCGGTGATAGTATCGCGGTCGTCAGGCAAATTCGCGGCGCTCAAACGCCAGTTTTACCCCCAACCTGCTTCAAAATCTGAATCCGACTCATATGACGGTTGCCGAGAAGGCCGGATTACCTGTCTCGCGTCGCCAGCCGGCCGGGCGCAAGTCACAGCAGCGCGTGAAGGAGATCCTTCAGGCGGGGCGCGACGTGTTTTCCGAAAAGGGCTACGAGCGCGCGACGACCGCGGAAATCGCGCAGCGCCTCGGCATTTCCGAGGCGACGGTGTTCAGCTACTTTCGCGGCAAGCGTGAGTTGTGCGCCCGGGTCATCGGCGATTGGTACGACGAGATCATCGACGCGATCGAAGCGGGCCTGCCGCGCGACGGCGACGTGCGCCAGCAGTTCGCGTTCATCGTGCGCATGCATCTGCGGCTGATGCTCGTGAACGGCACCGACCTGTGCGCACTCGTGCTGTCCGAAGGTCGCGCGCGGCATCACGAACTCAGCGAAGCGCTGACCGAGTTGCAGCGCCGCTACACCGCGCCGTTGATGCGCGTGCTCGCGCAAGGCCAGCAAAGCGGCGAGATTCGCGCCGACATGCCGCTGCGCCTGCTGCGCTCGATGGTGTTCGGCCCGATGGAGCACGTGCTGTGGGACGCGACACTGGCGAACCGGCAGATCGATATCGAGGCCACCGCCGATCAGCTGATCGACGTGCTGTGGGCCGCGCTGACGCCTCCCGATCTTGCGCTTAGTGCATTGCAGCGTTTTCGCGTGGAAGTGGCGGCGGCGAGCCGGCGCTTTGACGAAGCCAGCGCCGCGCGCCGCAAAAAAAGCGGCTAATCTACGAGCTTTCCCGCCGCAGCCCGAAGGAGAGCCAAAGTGCCCGCAGCGAAAAGCGCGAAGGAAAGCAGCAAGCAAAGCGAGAAGTCCGGCGAAGAACGCAGCGACAAGCCGAAAGCCACAAAGAAAGCGCCAACGAAAAAATCAACCGAAGCGCCGTCAAAGTCCGCGTCCGCCGCACGCATTCGCATCGGCATCGGCGGCTGGACGTACGCTCCTTGGCGCGGCCCGTTTTATCCGGAAGACCTCACGCAAAGCCGCGAACTCGAATATGCGAGCCGGCATCTGACGTCGATCGAAATCAACGGCACGTTCTATGGTTTGCAGAAACCGGCCAGCTACGAAAAGTGGTTTCAGGAAACCCCCGACGATTTCGTCTTCTCCCTGAAGGCGCCGCGCTACGCGACCAATCGCAAGGTGTTGGCCGATGCCGGCGACACGATCGAGCGCTTCTTCGCAAGCGGCGTGCTGCTGCTCAAACAGAAGCTCGGGCCCATCAACTGGCAGTTCGCGCCGACCAAGAAGTTCGACGCCGACGATTTCGAGGCCTTTCTGAAGCTGCTGCCCGCGAGCATCGAAGGACAGAAGCTGCTGCATGCGGTCGAGGTTCGTCACGATTCGTTCAGGACACCGGAGTTCATCGTGCTGGCGCGCAAGTACAAGGTCGCGGTCGTGCTCGCGGCCGACAGCGAGTATCCGCAGATCGCCGACATCACCGCGCCGTTCGTGTACGCGCGCATCATGGGCACGAGCGACAAGCAAGCCAAAGGTTATTCGACGAAAGAGCTCGACGCATGGGCCGAACGCGCGCGCCAGCTCGCCGCGGGCATCACGCCGGACGATCTGGAAACCTGCGCCGAGCCGCCCGCGACAAAAGCGAAGCGCGACGTCTATCTGTATGTGATCAGCGGCTTCAAGGAGCGCAATCCGGCCGCCGCGATGGCGTTGATCAAGAAGCTCTGAATCCGCCTGCCGCCAGGCCGGCACGAGTGTCATAATCGCGCCAGCGCATCCGTGCGCGGTCGCGGCGGCGTCGCGTCAAGCCCGACGCAACACCATGCGCCGAACCTCGCCCGAGGCACGCAGCCAGCCAGCCCGCACGGTCCACGTCAAACCCACGCAGCGCCCGCGCGCCCACGTCGCGGCGGCGCTCGCATAGTCAGGCGGCAAGACCGCCTCATCAACCGATTGCGGAGAACATCTTGAGCGCCCTCGACAATCCCCTGCACGATCAGGAAGTCGGTTCGGCCGACGCCACCCAGGACACCACGCGCATCGACGACGTGCGCATCGGCGCGGTCCGTCCGCTGATTTCGCCGGCGCTGCTGCAGGACGAACTGCCGGTGCCGCCCGCGGTGCAGACGCTGGTCGAGAAGACCCGCGTCGAAATCGCCGACATTCTGCACGGCCGCGACGACCGGCTCGTGATGATCGTCGGGCCCTGTTCGATTCACGACCACGACCAGGCGATCGAATACGCGCGCAAGCTGAAGGCCGCCGCCGATCACTACCGCGACGATCTGCTGATCGTGATGCGCGTGTACTTCGAGAAACCGCGCACGACGGTGGGCTGGAAAGGCTATATCAACGATCCGCGTCTGGACGGCAGCTTCCGCATCAACGAAGGACTGCGTCGCGCGCGGCAGTTGCTGCTCGATATCAACGGTCTGGGTCTCGCCACCGCGACCGAATTCCTCGACCTGCTGAGCCCGCAATACATCGCCGATCTGATCGCGTGGGGTGCGATCGGCGCGCGTACGACCGAGAGCCAGAGTCATCGTCAGCTCGCGTCGGGACTGAGCTGCCCGATCGGTTTCAAGAACGGCACCGACGGCGGCGTGCAGATCGCCGCCGACGCGATCGTCGCGGCGCGTGCGAGCCACGCGTTCATGGGCATGACGAAAATGGGCATGGCCGCGATCTTCGAAACGCGCGGCAACGACGACGCGCACGTGATCCTGCGCGGCGGCAAGAAAGGACCGAACTACGACAGCGCGTCGGTGCAGGCGACCTGTGAAGCGCTGCGTTCAGCGGGTCTGCGCGAACAGGTGATGATCGACTGCTCGCATGCGAATTCGAACAAGTCGCATCTGCGGCAAATCGAGGTCGCGGACGATATCGCGCGGCAACTGTCGGCGCGCGAAGGCCGCATCATCGGTGTGATGCTCGAAAGTCATCTGGAAGAAGGCCGTCAGGATCTGAAGGCCGGTGTGCCGTTGCGCTACGGCGTGTCGATCACGGATGCCTGCGTGAGCTGGGCGCAGACCGAGCCGGTGCTCGCCACCCTCGCCGAGGCAACCCGCAAACGCCGCGCCGGCTGACAGCGCAACGCACGAACCGCGCGACCGCGGTTCGGCGACGGCTCCGCTCGCGACCCGCTCGGGGCCGATCGAGGACGAGAACGCCTGGCCCAAGGAGCCAGGCACACGCGCCGCGCCAGTTGCCAGGGCAAACCGCCTGGCCGGGTTGGGCAGCGCGTGAACCTCACGCCTATCGCATCATTCACGCGTGCGCCTCACAGGAAGCTGCAAAGCGCACCGCGAATGCTCCGGCGTGAAGCGCGTTGCTTACGACGCGTTGACGGCTTCCTTGAACGCCTTGCCCGCGGTGAACTTCACCGTCTTGGCCGCGGCGATCTGGATTTCTTCGCCCGTCGACGGATTGCGGCCCACGCGTGCTGCGCGCGCGCCGGTCGAGAACGAACCGAAACCGACCAGTTGCACCGTATCGCCGCCCACCACGGCCTTGGTCACTGCCTCGACGATCGCGTCGATGGTCTGGCCGGTTGCCGCTTTGCTTTCGCCCGTCGCTGCGGCGACTGCATCAATCAGTTCCTGTTTGTTCATAGCACTTCCCGTATGGTAATCATGGAACCGGCGCCACTCTGAGGCGCCGGGACCGACACACTAACGCATAGGCGCACCTTCGCGCAAACCCTTGGTGTAAGGCTTGTATCAAGCCCGGAGCGCCGGTTTGACGTTTTTCCGTCGCAAACTGCCATAAGAATCGCGGGCTTATGTGCGCGCGCCATCTCATGAGCGTTTGCCGCGCATCACAATCCGTTGCAATTTCAGTACTTTAGGTCGCGTTATGCGAGCCCGCGCGGCCTTCCCGATGACGATAGCCCTTTTCGTGAAGCGCGGGCGCGCTATTTGCGAAACACATCACAAGAAAACTTTCTGCAAGACATAAAAAAGTGAGAATTCGCCACTTTGCAACATGCGCGCTGCTCTGCGCGTTGTCATCGGTGGCTGCGGCGGCCAGCGACAGCCCGTGCGCGACCCTCGTCGGCGCAACCAATTCCAGTGCCGCGCAGGGCTTTTCGCTACGCGACGGCGAAGCGGTCGACTTCGTCGGCGGCGGAACAACGGTGCACGGCAAGCTGCTCGTGTTCAGCGACGGCGACGTGTTTCGCGCGTACTGGCAGCCGGACGATGGCCCGGAAAAATACGTGCTCGCGAATGCGGGCGCCGACGCGGTCCGGCTCGTCTCGTCAGCGCCGCGAGGCGCCCCTGCTCCAGCCGGCCAGCCCGGCACTGCCATGCAGCCGCAGCGGGTGCTGTCATGCCCCAACTTCGAGCATGCGCGATAGCCAGCTTTCGTCGAGAGTTCCGCCATCGGCATCCGGCATAAACGCCTGCTTCCGGCGCCGCCAGGTAGTACTTACCGCACGACGATTCGCAAGCATGCCGTCGGGTTCACGGACCCTTGGCTGCGCTGCTCTTTACCTCCCGGAACGCTCAAGTTAACCATCTTCGCGCCGATATAAACAGCTGCGTTTAGCGCGCAAACGTTAAAAGGACGGTGATGGTTTGGCTCGCAAGACTGAAGCAGGTACTGTCGGTCGCCGACGGTGACCGTGCGCTGATGCGTGCGCGCTTGCACGCGTTCAGCCGCCAGGTACCGCTTCTCTACTTCATCCTGCTCGTCAACACGGCGGCGGTCGCGGCGACGCATCTGGACAGCGCGCCGGCCTGGCTGTCGATATATATGCCCGGCGCGCTCGCCGCGCTGTGTGTGCTTCGCTGCGTGCGCTGGTGGCGCAAACGCAACCGGACGATGACGGACGCCCAGGTGGTCCGCGAATTGCGCGGCGTGACGTGGATCGTCGGCCTGTTCGGCGTCGCGTTCAGCGGCTGGTCGCTGCTGCTGTTCCCGTACGGCGGTGCATATCAGCAGGCGCAGGTCGCGTTCTACATGGCGACGACGCTGGTCGGCAGCATGTTCTGCCTGATCCACCTGCGCAAGGCCGCGCTTCTGTTGCTTTGCATCGTCCTCCTGAGTTTCTCCGGGTTCCTCGTGTCCAGCGGCTCGCCGGTGTTCTTCGCGATGGCCGTCGACATGACGCTGGTCGGCGTCGCGCTCGCGGTGGTCATCCAGCTTTACTGCCGCACGTTTGCGGACGCCGTGCAAGCGCAACGCGAACTACAGGCAAGCCATCAAAACACCCAACGGCTCAGCGACGACAACTACCGGCTCGCCAACATCGACAGCCTGACCGGCCTGCCGAACCGGCGCAGCTATTTCGCGGCGCTGAGCGCGATCCGCGAGCAGGCGCTCGAAACCGGCGGCGGCTTCAACGTCGGGCTCATCGATCTGGACGGCTTCAAGCAGGTCAACGACATATATGGTCACGCGAGCGGCGATCTCGTGCTGCAGGAAGTCGGCACGCGGCTCGTGTCGATCAGCGAGACGGGGCTGATGTTCGCGCGTCTGGGCGGCGACGAATTCGGCGTGCTCGTGCGTCACAAGATGTCGAACGAAGCGCTGGTTCAGTTGGGGCAGCGGATCTGCGACGCGCTCAGTCGGCCTTACCAGGTCGCCGACAATGTCGCGGAGCTGTCGGGCACGATCGGCTGGGCCGCGTTTCCCGACGCGGGCTCGACGGTCGCGCAAGTGTTCGAACGCGCCGACGCCGCCCTCTATGTCGGCAAGGAGAACCGCCGCGGCATGCCGGTGATTTTCTCGACCGAACACGAAACGCAGATGCGGCGGCTAAGCCTCGTCACCCAGGAGTTGCGCCACGCGGATCTCGAAGCGGAGCTGTTCCTCGAGTTCCAGCCGATCTACGATCTGCTCACCCACCGGCCGATCGGCCTCGAAGCGCTCGGGCGATGGCACAACGCGCGGCTCGGCATGGTCAGGCCGGAGGAATTCATTCGGATCGCAGAGCGTACCGAACTGATTCTCGGCATCACCGATGTGCTGCTGCGCCAGGCGCTCGCCGAAGTCGCACACTGGCCGGCCGATCTGTATCTGTCGTTCAACCTGTCCGCGATCGATATCTCGACGTCGGCACGCGCCCGCCGCCTGATCGACATCGTCGCCGCAAGCGGTGTGTCGCCGCATCGCGTGACGTTCGAAATCACCGAAACCGCGTTGACGCGCGATTTCGAGCAGGCGCACAGTGCGATGACAATGCTGAAGCAGGCCGGCTGCCGGATGTCGCTCGACGATTTCGGCACCGGCTATTCGAGCCTCAGCTACGTGCATCGCTTGCCATTCGACGCGATCAAGATCGATCGCAGCTTCGTCTCCGACGTCGATACCAACAGCGCGTCGAAGAAGATCATCAAATCCGTGATCGACCTGTGCCGCAACCTCGGACTCGAATGCGTGGTGGAAGGACTCGAAACGCCGTTGCAGGCCCAGGTCGTGAAGGCGCTCGGCGCGCGCGCGGTGCAAGGCTATCTGTTCAGCCTGCCGATGCGGGCAAGCGCGGTCGGCACGTTCCTGTGGACCGCGCTCGCGCAAAGCCATGCGGTGGAGACGCATTCGTAGCGCTCGATCGCTTTGCGGCCGTGCCGCTCAGTACGCCAGCTTCGGATACCAGTCGGTGCCGCGGCCGCCGGGGGTCATGTCGAGGATCGTCCATAGCGGCATCAGATCGGGCGCGCCGCGCGGGTCCTGCCCGGGGTCCGACGTCGATGGCCCCATCTCCTCGGCCCAGAAGTGCCGCACGACACCGCCCGTGCGCGTGAATACGTTGAGCGCGGGAACGTCGTCGCCGGCGGGATCTTCGGCTGCGTAATCGCTATTGAACGTATTGCCGCCCGACGAATAGAGCCGCAGATGCCGCCAGCCACGCTCCTGCTTGAACGCGACGAGCCTGTCGATCGGCGAGCGGCCGATCACCACGAACGCGACGCGCTGCAGGATATCGGGCATTTCGCCGTCCCACGCACTCAATAGCGACGTGCACATCGGGCACGGCCGCGCGCGTTGCGGTCCGAACATCCAGTTGTAGGTCACCAGTGTGTCGTGCGCGCCGAACATCTGCGCTAGCGTGACCGGGCCGGCTTCGCCGTCGAAGCGGTAATCCTGCGGCACGATGCCGCCCGCCGGCAGCGCGCGGCGCTGCGCGGCGACGCGCTCGATCTGGCGGCGCAGCTCGATCTCCTCGGCGAGCAACGCGTTGCGCGCGCGTCGATATTCGGCGCTCTCGCCGGGAAAGCGTTGAGGCAGGTCGGCCAGTTCGCGGGCCGGTTTTAGCGTATGCATCGATGTGTTTGCGTCGTTCATCAGCCATCTCCTTGTGAGAAGTCGTGCGAAAAACGGACGGAAGACGGGCGGCTGCCTGTGCTTTGCCGCCCTTCCTACAAGCGACGACGGATGAGACCGCGAAAAATCGACAGGGCCGCCAATGATTTTTAAGCGGCAGCCTTTTTGCAGCCGCTTTTGCCCACGGTTCGGCAACACACTCGCGAGGCGCCACCGCAAGGTATGCTTGCGCCAAACAGCACGCCCATTACACCCGCCAACACCGCGCGGCACGCGCGCCACGCGCGACGCGGCCGCCCTGGGGAATGCATATGCCGCTTCGTCTGCCACCCCTGCCAGCGCTCCGTTTTTTCGAAGCAGCCGGCAGGCATCAAAGTTTCAAGCTCGCCGCCGCCGAGCTGAACGTCACGCCGAGCGCGATCAGTCATGGCATCGTCGGGCTCGAGGAAGCGCTCGGCGTCGAGCTGTTCGTGCGCGAGCCGCGCGGCATCTCGCTGACGGCGGTTGGCGCGGATTATCTGTCCTACGTGTCCGAGGCCTTTTCGCTGATCGCGATCGGCACGCAGCGTCTGCCCAATTACCGCGCGGATCGGTCGATCACGCTCAGCTGCGCGCCGACCTTCGCGTCGCGCTGGCTGCTGCCGCGCCTCGCGGGTTTTCGCGCGCGCTGGCCAAATATCAACGTGAGCGTGGATACATCGCGCCGCCAGGTCGGTTTCCCGGTCGACGGCTTCGATTTCGCGATCCGCATGAGCCGAGCGCCGGTCGCCGGCACCGCATGGACGCGCCTGTTCGGCGAGCGTTTCGTGCCCGTGTGCAGCCCCGCTCACCTGGCGACGCTGCGCGACGAGCACGGCGTCCCGAGCCTGCGACGCGCGACGCTGATTCACGTGAACGCCGCGAGTGAAGACTGGCAGGCGTGGCTCGATGCAACCGGCACCGGCGGCATCGATATGGACGCCGGCTTGCACGTCGACACGATCCAGCTCGCCTTCGAAGCGGCCAGTATGGGCCTCGGCGTTGCGCTCGGCCGCAAGCCGCTGGTCGATGGCGATCTGGCGAGCGGCGCGCTGGTCGAGGCTTGCGCGCCCACCATCGCATCCACCACCGCGTACTGGCTGGTCAGCGCGGAGAATGCGGACAGCGCGATCCGGCGGCCCGAGCTCGCCGATTTCAGGCGCTGGCTCGTCGACGAGGCGGCGGCCTTCGACGCGCATGCCGACGCGGCCGCGGACGGCGATCTGGCAGCCCACAGGTGAGCGGCGCTCACCTATCGTCGAAATCTTTTCCTTTGCCGGCCACGCGGCGGGCTGCGACGATGGTGGCCAAGGAGAAGCCGCCATGTCGACCACCCACACCGGACAACCCACCCCCGCCGTCGCTCCGGCGACGACCGTCACCACCACGATCGTGATCGTCGCCGCCGCGCTGATCCTGAGCGCCGCGATGGGCATCCGCCAGACTTTCGGCTTGTTCATCGGCCCGTTCTCATTCGACCGCGGTCTGCCGGTCACGTTGATCGCCTTCGCGATCGCGCTGCACAACCTCGTGTGGGGCTTCGCGCAGCCGTTCGCGGGCGCGGCTGCGGATCGCTATGGCTCGGCGCCGGTCGTCGGGTTCGGCGCTTCGACGTTCGCGGCCGGACTCGCGCTGTCGGCGGTCGCGCCGAGCGGCGCAATGCTGGTGATCGGCATGGGGCTGCTGGTCGGCATCGGCGTCAGCTGCACGACCTTCGGCGTGGTGTTGCCGGCGGTCGGCCGCATGGCGTCGCCGGAGAAGCGCAGCGTCGCGATGGGCCTCGTCAGCGCCGGCGGCTCCGCCGGACAGGTGCTGATGGTGCCGCTCGTGCAAGGCATCCGGTTGCACGCGGGCATCGCGACCTCGCTATTCGTGCTCGCGTTCGTGATGCTGCTGATCGCGCCGCTCGGCATCGTGCTCGACCGTCGCGCGCGGATGCATGCGGCGGGCCAGGTCCGGTTCGACGACGCGCCCGCGACTCCGCTGCGCGAAGTTCTGTCACAAGCGACGCGCCATCGCGGCTACCGCCTGCTGACGCTCGGCTTCTTCACCTGTGGCTTCCAGCTCGCGTTCATCGCGACGCATCTGCCCGCGTATCTGACGCTGTGTCATATGCCGATCGGGCTGGGCGCCACCGCGCTTGCGCTGATCGGCCTGTTCAATATGGCGGGCAGTTGGGCGTGCGGCTGGCTCGGCGGCCGGTTCCGCCAGCATCATGTGCTCGGCTGGCTTTATCTGATTCGCAGCGCGACGATCGCCACGTTCTTCGCGCTGCCGAAAAGCGCGGTGTCCGTGGTGATTTTCGCGGCCGTGATGGGCCTGACGTGGCTCGGTACCGTACCGCTGACGAGCGGGCTCGTCGCCAAGGTGTTCGGCACGCGTCACCTCGGCAGCCTGTTCGGCGTGTGCTTTCTGAGCCATCAGATCGGCTCGTTTCTCGGCGCGTGGCTCGGTGGCCTCGTGTTCGATCTGACGGGTTCGTACTCGCTGATCTGGGTAGCGACGGTCGCGGCGGGATTGCTCGCGGCGCTGCTGCATTTCCCGATCGACGACACGGCGGTGACGACGCCCGCGCGGCATGCGCCGCGTCCCGCGCAGGCGTGATGCGCAATGCCGGTAGAGAAGCTGAAGCAATGCCAGTCGCGGCTACTTCTTCGGCGCATCCGCGGCGGCTTTCGGCACGCGCCCCATCAGATAGAACTCGTCGTTCGGACGCATCGAGATCACGTTCGCCATCCGGTTCGATAGCCCGAAAAACGCGGTGATTGCCGCGATGTCCCAGATGTCTTCATCGGTGAAGCCGTGGCCGCGCAGCGTCTGGAAGTCTTCTTCGTCGACCGTGCCCGACGCGCGGCACACCTTCAGCGCGAAATCGAGCATCGCCTTCTGGCGCTCGCTGATGTCGGCCTTGCGATGATTGACCGCAAGCTGATCGGCGAGCAGCGGCGCTTTCTCGTAGATGCGCAGAATCGCGCCGTGCGCGACCACGCAGTAAAGACAATCGTTGACCGCGCTCGTCGCGACCACGATCATCTCGCGCTCGCCCTTGGTGAGACCGCCCTCTTTCAGCATCAACGCATCGTGATAAGCGAAGAACGCGCGAAATTCATCGGGCCGATGCGCGAGCGTCAGAAACACGTTCGGCACGAAACCGGCTTTGTCCTGCACTTCGAGAATGCGGGCGCTGATGTCTTCGGGCCACTCGCTCGGCTCGGGGACCGGGTAGCGGCTGATGGGCTGAAGCGTGGCCATGCGCTGTCTCCGTGATCTTGGTCGGGGGTATGCCGATCATTGTAGCAACGCGTTTTGGCGGTCGCCCGCGCTTCACCAGGTCCGATATTGCCGCCCGAATCGTCTAGACTTTCAGTTCGGCATGCATGAAGCCGCCCGGCACGGCGGCGACGAAAGGAGCGACCATGTCAAACGTCAGGCACGACGCGCGGGCCCCTGTGATCAAGGTGCGCCCGGAACGGGAAATGGCGACGATGCAGCGGTTGCCCTATTTCGTCGGCATTTCGGCGGGCACCGCGGGTGCCACCGGACTGTCGATGTATATGGTCGTGGTCCCGCCCGGCGGCCATGCGCAGCCGCACTATCACGCCGACTACGAAACCGCGATCTATATGCTCGAAGGCAAGATCGAGACGCGCTATGGCCCGGGCCTGCGCGAGTCGGTCATCACCGAGCCGGGCGACTTCCTGTTCATTCCGCCCGGCGTGCCGCATCAGCCGTTCAATCTCGATGCGAACGCCGCGGCGCGCGCGATCGTCGCGCGCAATCACGCGGACGAGCATGAGCGCGTGGTGCCCTATGATCCCTCCGAAGATGCGTAAGGCGACAGGCCGCTTTTTGGACCGCCTCGCCTGAAGCGAGGCAAATCCCGCTGCTCAGTCCGCGTTGATCCACTTGTCGCGCGGCGCATGCACGCATGGCGCGGTGCGCCATGCGCATTCGTCGCTCGCGCGCCACTTTGTCGGCGCACTTTCATAACGCCGACTCGCCGCCTGTGCTTAAATCCGTCTTTCGCGTCGCTAGAGGCTCGTATCGGCCTCGGCGCAGACGATTCTTTTCCCTTTATTTGGCTTATCAGGAGCGCGGTTGTGTGGCATTTCCCGGTCGCTATTCCACCGTCTGCGGGCGTGTGGGCCGTCTTCATGAGCGTGCTCGTCACGCAGCTCGGCATGCCGATTCCGGCCGCGCCGATGCTGATTCTCGCGGGAACGATGGCCGCGGTGGGCGAAGCCTCTTACGTCAACATGATTTGCGCGGCGGTCGGTGCGACGCTGATCGCCGACTCGCTGTGGTTTTTTACCGGACGCGCGTATGGCCGCCGTCTGCTCAATTACCTCGTGCGCTTCTCGCTGTCGCTGGACACCACGGTGCGCGTCGCGCGCAATACCTATGAGCGCTATGGCGCGCCGATTCTGACGGTCGCGAAGTTCCTGCCCGGTCTCGGCCTGATTTCCGCGCCGCTGCTCGGCACGACCGCGATCGGCATCGGCGTGTTCTTGTTGTGGGACATGGTCGGTGCGACGCTGTGGGCGAGCGTCTGGATCATCGGCGGCGCCGCCTTGCACGATGAGATCGTCCAATTGATGCTGTTCGTGCGCCGCAACGGCGGCACGATCTTCGATACGTTCGCGGTGATCTTCGCGGCGGTTCTGCTGTATCGCTGGCTGCGCCGTTTGCAGTTTCGCCGCTGGCTCGCGCATGCACGCATTTCGCCCGATCAGCTCGACGCGATGATGAAGTCGAACGAACCGCCGCTGATTCTCGACGCGCGCCCGCACACCGTGCGCGAAAAGGAATCGCATCGCATTGCCGGCGCACGGCCACTCGATCTGGAATCGCCCGATCCGATTCATCCGGAGTATCTGAAGCGGCCGATCGTCGTCTATTGCGTGTGTCCGAACGAAGCGACCGCGAAGCGCATCGTCAGGCAATTGCATCGCAAGAACATTCATCATGTGCGCGCCCTTAAGGGCGGACTCGACGCATGGGAAAAGCGCGGCTATCCAGTCGAGCCACTGCCACCCGACTTCAATACGGCGATGGCGCACATGCTCGAAGACAGGGGCAACGAAGGCGAATACACAGTGCGCGCCCGTCTCGCGGAGTGAACGAATTGCAGACTAGGCACACGGCCTCACGCTTGATGCCGTCTTGCCAAAAAACAAAAATAAATTGACGGCATTTTTAGCTCGTATATCCTAGCTATTGGGAGATTGCGTGAGCGGCGCTGCGAACTAAGCCTTTACCGTTTAGTACCGTTTCTTCTCGATCGACCCGCGTCCTGTTTCTTCAATATCCGCTGTGGATTCGAAACAGAGCGTTCAATACCCTCAACTACGCCAGTCGAGTGTCATCGTGAGAGTCCGAGGCCCTTTGGTGAATTGGAATCGCAGTCAGGCGCGTGGTATTTGCGCTGACGGCGCCAGCGCCGACGGCAGCAACGGCAGCCTTGCGTTTCGCCGCTTTCTGTCCGTCATCACAGTCCTGTCGCGTCGCTCCGTTCGACGCCGCAACGTCCTCTCCGCACGCGCGTTCATCGCGGTGCGCACAGACGAAGTCGCCTCGCTGCTGCCGTAGCGCCTCTCTTCTCTAGTCTATTTTCGCTGCTCGATTCGTCCGTTCGCACGCGTTTCGCGAGCTGTCTGCTTGCGTCCACGCGGCGCTGACTGATTGCCGCGCATTACGACGGATTCAATCGAACCGCTTCTAATCTGATTAGCGCTGCGCGTGATTGCGCGGATTCGCTTTGGCTTCGCCTCGCCTTCGCGTTTTCCCATTTCGTCGCGCGCGCTATTTAACGCCGTTCACGTGGTGTGCGGCGTGGGATCGACACGCCTATTCATTATGCGAAACCGACCAATAGTAGGCATCACCGCCGATAGAACGATGCTCGGCGCTCATCCATCGCACGTGGCCGGTGAAAAGTACATCGCCGCGATCGTCGAGGGCTCGCAAGCGCTCGCGATGCTGGTGCCGGCTCTCGGTGAGCGCCAGTGCAGCGACGATGTACTCGCCGCTGTCGATGGCTTGCTATTCACCGGCAGCTATACGAACGTCGAGCCGCACCGTTACGGCGGCGCTTCGAGCGAGCCCGATACATTGCACGACCCGGCGCGCGATGCAACCACGTTGCCGCTTATCCGCGCTGCGATTGCGGCCGGCGTACCGGTTCTCGCCATCTGCCGCGGCTTGCAGGAAATGAACGTGGCATTCGGCGGAACCTTGCATCAAAGCGTTCATGCGGTCGGCGGACTGAACGACCATCGCGAGAACAAGGACGACTCGCTCGACGTGCAATACGCCACCTCGCATTCGATCGTGCTGACGCGCGGTGGCATGCTGCAGCGCCTTGCGGGCGGCGCCCACGAAGCGCGGGTGAATTCATTGCACGGTCAGGGTATTGCGCGACTCGGCGCAGGCCTCGACGTCGAAGCACTCGCGGCGGACGGCCTGATCGAAGCAATCAGCGTCAGCGACGCCCGCGCATTCGCGCTCGGCGTGCAATGGCACCCGGAATGGAGACACGCGGACGACGCGTTATCGACCGCGATATTTCGCGCCTTCGGCGACGCGTGCCGCCAGCGCATGAATACACGCAACCCTGCTCGCATGTCCCAGGTCGCGGATCAAAACAGAGAGAACAATCATGTATGACATCGACGATTTTCTGAAAAAGCATCACGTCACCGAAATCGAAGCGATTATTCCGGACATGGCCGGCATCGCGCGCGGCAAGATCATTCCGCGCAGCAAGTTCGAATCGGGCGAATCGATGCGTCTGCCGCAGGCGGTGATGATTCAGACCGTGACCGGCGATTATCCGCAAAGCGATTCGCTGACCGGCGTCACCGACCCCGACATGGTGTGCGTACCCGACGCGAGCACGATCCGGATGATTCCGTGGGCAGTCGACCCGACCGCCCAAGTGATTCACGACTGCGTTCATTTCGATGGCACGCCGGTCGAAATCTCGCCGCGCTGCGTGTTGCGCCGCGTGCTCGATCTATACAAGGCGCGCGGCTGGAAACCGGTGATCGCGCCGGAACTCGAGTTCTATTTAGTCGATATGAACCGCGATCCCGACCTGCCGCTGCAACCGCCGGTTGGACGTACGGGTCGCGCGGAAACCGGACGCCAGGCGTATTCGATCGAAGCGGTCAATGAATTCGATCCGCTGTTCGAAGACATCTACGAGTACTGCGACGTGCAGGAACTCGAAGTCGACACGCTGATACACGAAGTCGGCGCCGCGCAGATGGAAATCAACTTCATGCATGGCGATCCGCTCAAACTCGCGGACAGCGTGTTTCTATTCAAGCGCACCGTGCGCGAAGCGGCGTTGCGCCACAAGATGTACGCGACCTTCATGGCAAAGCCGATGGAAGGCGAGCCGGGCTCGGCGATGCACATGCATCAGAGCCTCGTCGATATGGAAACCGGCCGCAACCTGTTTACCGCCGCGGATGGCGAACCGACATCGCTTTTCACCGGCTATATCGCCGGCTTGCAGAAATACACGCCGGCGCTAATGCCGATCTTCGCGCCGTACATCAACTCGTATCGGCGCCTGTCGCGTTTCATGGCTGCGCCGATCAACGTCGCGTGGGGTTACGACAATCGCACGGTGGGCTTTCGCATTCCGCATTCGACGCCGGTCGCGCGCCGCATCGAGAACCGCATTCCGGGTGTCGATTGCAATCCATATCTGGCGATTGCCGCGACCTTGGCCGCCGGCTATCTCGGCATCACGCAGCGGCTCGCCCCAACCGAACCGCTGGCGAGCGACGGCTATGCATTGCCCTACCAATTACCGCGCAATCTCGAAGAAGGCCTGACGTTGATGAGTGCGTGCGAGCCAATTGCCGACGTACTCGGCGAGCAGTTCGTCCGCGCGTATCTCGCGCTGAAAGAGACCGAATACGAAGCGTTTTTCCGCGTGATCAGTTCGTGGGAGCGCCGGCATTTGCTGCTGCACGTGTGAGTGCCGCGGGTCAATCGGTCAATGAGAACTTTGAAAAGACGGAGGCAGTATGAGCTATAAGACAAACGATTTGATGTATGCGGAGAAGGAGACGCCCGAGCTTGGCGGAACGATAGACGCGCCGACCTCGCAAGCCCCGTCGCGCAGCACCGCCGAATACCGCGCGCTCGATGCCGCGCATCACATTCACCCGTTCTCGGATATGGGCTCGCTCAATCGCGCGGGTTCGCGCGTGATCGTAAAGGCGCAAGGCGTGTACCTGTGGGACTCGGACGGCAACAAGATCATCGACGGCATGGCTGGACTGTGGTGCGTGAACGTCGGCTACGGACGCCATGAACTCGCCGACGCCGCCTTCCGGCAGATGCAAGAACTGCCGTACTACAACACCTTCTTCAAGACGACTCATCCGCCGGTGATCGAACTGTCGGCCCTACTCGCCGAGCTCACGCCTGCGCCATTCAATCACTTCTTCTACTGCAACAGCGGCTCGGAGGGCAACGACACCGTGCTGCGCATCGTTCATCAATACTGGGCGACGCAACGCCAGAGCGCGAAGAAGTTCGTCATCGCGCGCAAGAACGCTTATCACGGGTCGACGATCGCGGGCGGCACGCTCGGCGGCATGGCTTATATGCATGAACAGATGCCGTCGAAAGTCGAGAACATCGTGCATATCGATCAACCTTATTTCTTCGGCGAAGCGGCGAGCGGTCAGACGCCGGAAGAATTCGCGCTGGCTCGCGCGCGGCAGCTCGAAGCGAAGATTCTCGAACTCGGTGCGGACCATGTCGCCGCGTTTATCGGTGAGCCTTTCCAGGGAGCCGGCGGCGTGATCTTTCCGGCCGACACTTACTGGCCGGAAATCGAGCGAATTTGCCGCAAGTACGACGTGCTGCTCGTCGCGGACGAAGTGATCGGCGGCTTCGGCCGAACCGGCGAATGGTTCGCGCATCAGCACTTCGGCTTCGAGCCGGACCTGATCACGCTCGCGAAGGGACTCACGAGCGGTTACGTGCCGATGGGAGCGGTCGGCCTGCATGATCGCGTCGCCCGCGCACTGATCGACAATGGCGACTTCAATCATGGCCTCACCTACTCCGGGCATCCGGTCGCGGCGGCCGTCGCGCTTGCCAATCTGAAACTGCTGCGCGACGAGAGGATCGTCGAGCGCGTCAAAGCGGATACCGGTCCATACTTTCAGAAGAGACTGCGTGAGACGTTCGCCGCTCATCCTGTCGTTGGCGAGATCAGCGGCGCGGGCCTCGTGGCGGGTGTGCAACTCGCCGAGGAGCCGCTCGCGCGCAAGCGCTTTGCGAATGGCGGCGATGTTGGCGCGCTGTGCCGCGACTTCTGCTTCAACGGCAATCTGATCATGCGCGCGAGCGGCGACCGGATGTTGCTGTCGCCGCCGCTCGTGATCAGCCGCCCGGAAATCGACGAAATCGTCGCGAAGGCAAAAGCGGCGATCGATGCGACCGCGCGGCAGATGGGCATGCTATGGTAAGGCGGATGAATGACCATTCGACGATGACGTCGTACAGAGTGTCATTTTTTTATCCGTTCAACGCATCACAGGACACCCATGACCCACCAAATCGTTTTGCTCCCTGGACTGCTCTGCGACGGCGCAGTGTGGGCCGATCAGCGCGGCGCGCTTGGCGCGTTCGGCGACTGCTTCGTGCCCGACTACGGCATGCGCGACTCGCTCGGCGCGATGGCCGAACTCGTGCTCGAGTCGGTTTCGGGAGACCGCCTGCTTGTCGCGGGTCATTCGATGGGGGGACGGGTCGCGCTCGAAGTGTTCCGGCGCGCTCCGCAACGCATCGCCGGGCTCGCGTTGCTCGACACCGGTTGCACGCCGCGTGCCGCCGGCGAGGCCGGCGAAAGCGAGCGCGCGCAGCGGCTGCGACTGCTCGAACTCGCGCGCGCGAAAGGCATGCGCGCGATGGGCAACGAGTGGGCGCCCGGCATGGTCAACGCCGATCGCCACGATTCCGCCGTCTACGAGGCGGTGCTCGACATGATCGAGCGAAGCACGCCAGATAAATTCGCGGCGCAGATCCGCGCATTGCTGGATCGTCCCGATGCGGCGGCGCTGCTTCGCGACATCGCGTGCCCGACGATGATCGTGTGCGGACGCGATGACAAATGGAGTCCGTTGGCGCGTCACGAGGAGATGCACGCGCAGATTCGCGGCTCGAAGCTTCGCGTGATCGAACGAAGCGGTCATATGTGCACGATGGAGCGGCCCGACGATGTGACCGACGTGCTGGTCGAATGGGCTCGCTGGGCAGCCGGGTTCGAAACGGCTCGTTGATCTGTTTGGCGTTCGCCGCGCCGTCCGCACCGTTCTGTTTATCGACGACTAGCACCGTATGCCTGGGTGCGAGTCGCTCTCCGTTCATCAACTTCGACAAGGTCATTCACTCATGAACGAATACTGCATGTTCAAGGGAAAACTGCTGCGCGCGGCGCCTTTCAAAGATTCGTATGTGGGCAGTCCGCACTATGTGATTACGGTTACTGGCAACGACAACACGCCATTCAATATCGTCGTCAATTCGGCGTCGACGCAACCGGGCGCAAGCGGTAACGACGACGTGTACTTCTATGCCGATCTGAACTTCGCCGATCCGCTCACCGCGAAACTGCAGGCCCTGAACCTCGGCCTCTACACCAGCGGCTTTCCGCGGCTCGACTACTTCCAGGACAGCAGCCTGCTCGACATTCACCGCATGCGGCCGGTCCCCTACGAGGATCAAAACGGCAATCGCGCCGACGTCAATGACATCATCGACGAAATCCTGACCATCGACGAAAGCAAGCCGTCGCAAAGCCTGCCCTACGACAACGGCAGCGGTCAGTTGCAAAACCGCGATTTCTGGACCCCGACGACCGCAGACATCGTCGTCTATGGGTTCGGCTTTCTGTTTCTGCCGAAGAAGGACGGTCTTCACGAAACCCACATGAATCAGGGCAATCCGCGCGGGCCGCACTACAACGAAAACGGTGCGTTCCAGGACGGCGCGGTGATCGTGCAGCGCGCCGATGGATTTGCCGCGATGTTTACCGCGTTTCAGACGCAATATTTGCCGACCGATGCAGCCGGCGATCCGGCCGCGAATGCGGTGGCATTGCCTGTTTATATTCAACGAGGTTGATGGCGTCGGTACGTGCGCCGGGGCATCGCGACGGCCCCTTCGCATCGGTCAGCGCACGCTTGCGGCGCCTCGTCGCGGAATGTGCCGCCGCACCACCGCCAGCGCGATCAGCACGATGACCATCGCGATACCGAGCATCAGCAGATAGCCCAAGGCGCCGCCGGCCGTGATCACCGCGGCGCCCGCGAACGCGCTCAGAATCGCGCCGACGCGGCCGACCGCGAGTGCCGACGCGGTGCCAGTGGCCCGCACGCCGGTCGGATAGACGTAGGCGCACAGCGCGTACATCGTCGATTGCACCGCATTGACGAACAGCCCATGCAAGCCGAGGCCGACGATCATCAACGCCGTATGCTGTGTCGCGCTGACGCCGAGCAGCATCCATGCGCTCGCGACGCCGCCCGCGCAGCACAGCAGCAGCGGCCAGCGCGAGCCGTAGCGCCCGATCGCCAGCGCGCACAGCACCGCGCCGATTACGCCGCCAAGGTTGTACGCGCTCAGGCCATAGCCCGCGAGCGACACGCTCAAACCCTCGCTCGTCAGCATCGACGGCAGCCAGCTGAATGCCGCGTACACCGCGAGCAGGCACATGAAGAACGCGCCCCAGATCGCGACGGTGTCGCGCGACCGGCCATCGCGAAACAGCGCGGTGAAGCCGACGTGTTTCTCGGCGCTTTGTTCGCGCACGTCGGTAAAGCTCGCATCGGCCGACACGTCGCGGGCCATGCGCCGCAGCAGCTTCGCGAGTTCTGGCCAGCGATGCGGACGGCGCGCCATAAACCGCGGCGATTCCGGCAGCGCGGCGACGAGGACGATGCCGAGCACGAGCGGCAGCACCCCACCCGCGACGAACAGACCGCGCCAGCCATAAATCGGCAATACCTGCCCGGCGAACAGTCCCGCGACCATGCCACCGAGCGGCACGCACAGAATGGTCGCCGTCACCGCGAAGGTACGAAAACGCGCGGGCGTGAACTCGGCGGTCAGCGTCGTCGACGTCGGCAGCGCGCCGCCGATGCCGAGCCCCGCGATAAAACGCAGCGCCGCGATGGCCGCGACGTTCGGCGCCAGACTGATCGCGCAGGTCGCGAGACCGAACACGAACACGCTGCCGATCACGGCCCAGCGGCGGCCGAAGCGATCGGCGAACAGCCCCGCGAACGCACTTCCGATGCCCATGCCGATCAGCCCCGACGCGACCACCGGCGCAAACGCATTGCGCGTGATGCCCCACTCCTTGATCAGCATCGGAATCGCAAAGCCGATTAGCTGGCTGTCGAAACCATCGACGACGATCGACAGCGCCGCGAGCACCACCGCGATTTTCTGCAGCAACGTATAGGGGCCGTCGTCGAGCGCATGACCGATGTCGACCGTGTTGCCGCCGCGCGCAATGCCGGCGAGCGCCGCGTCGTCGCGCGCGGTCGAGGTCGAGGGCGCGGCCGAAGCGGGAGGAACGTAGTTCATCGACATGTCTCCGTTGTTTGCGCTGCGCGCGCGTTGTTCGATTTTTTGGTGTCGGCAATTAGAACGGATAGTGACGCGGCGTGGTTTGCAGCGTGACCCAGCGCAGATCGGTGAATTCCGCGATCCCCGCCTTGCCGCCGAAGCGGCCGAAGCCACTCGCCTTCACGCCGCCGAACGGCATCTGCGCTTCGTCGTGCACGGTCGGACCGTTCACGTGACAAATGCCCGACTCGATGCGCTTCGCGACGTTCAGCGCACGCGCCGTGTCGCGGCTGAATACTGCCGCCGACAGGCCGTATTCGTTGTCGTTCGCGCACGCTATCGCGGCTTCTTCGCCGCGCACGCGCACGATCGGCTTGACCGGCCCGAACGATTCGTCGTGATAGATGCGCATGTCCGGCGTCACGCGATCGAGCAGCGTCGCGGGCATCAATGTGGTTTCGCTCTTGCCGCCGCACACGAGCGTCGCGCCTTTGGCGAGCGCGTCGTCGATCAGCGCGTTGCAGCGCTCGACGGTGCTCATATCGACCACCGAGCCGAGCACGACCGGCCCATTGCGCGGGTCGCCGAGCGGCAACGCGCGCGCACGCGCGGCGAGCCGCTCGACGAACGCATCGGCGATGCTGTCGTCGACGATGATCCGCTCGGTCGACATGCAGATTTGCCCGGAATTGGCGAACGCGCCGAACACGGCCGCATCGACGGCGGCGCCGATATCGGCGTCATCGAGCACGACGAGCGGCGCTTTGCCGCCGAGTTCGAGCACCGAGGGCTTCAGATTGCGCGCGCAGGTTTCGGCGATAAGACGGCCCACGCGCGTCGAGCCCGTGAAGTTGACGCGCCGTACGGCCGGGTGTTCGATCATCGCGTCGACGATGCGTGCGGCGTCGGCCGGCGCATTGGTCACGAAGTTCACCGTGCCGCGCGGCAGACCCGCCTGCTGCATCGCCTCGATGATCAGACCGTGTGTCGCCGGGCAGATCTCCGAGCCCTTCAGCACGACCGTGTTGCCGCATGCGAGCGGCAACGCGATTGCGCGCACCGCGAGAATCACCGGCGCGTTCCACGGCGCGATGCCGAGCACGACGCCCGCGGGCTGACGCACGCCCATCGCGAGACTGCCGGGCACGTCAGACGGAATCAGTTCGCCGGCGATCTGCGTGGTCAGCGCGGCCGCTTCGATCAGCCCGGCCGCCGCGAGATGGACGTTGAAGCCGGCCCAGATGCCCGACGCGCCGGTCTCGGCGGCCATTGCGGCGGCGAACGCGTCGGCCTTCGCTTCGAGCGCGTGCGCGGCCTTCGTCAGCAGCGCGCGGCGCTCGCTCGGCCCGAGCGCGGACCACACCGGAAAGGCGGCCGCGGCGGCATCGACGGCGGCGATGGCATCTTCGACGGTCGCGGCCGGCGCGCGCGACGCGACTTCGCCGTCGAGCGGATTGCGGCGCTCGAAGGTCGCGCCGTTGCGCGCCTGTGCCTGTTCGCCGCCGATCAGCATCGATACGTTCTTCATCGTAGGACTCTCTTCTTTTCGTGAATGGGAAGCGCCGTTACGCGACGATCATCTCGACGAGCGTGGGACCGCCTTTCCCGTCAGCGTCGGTCAGCGCGCGACGCAACACGCCGGCAAGTTCAGCGGCCTCGCTGACGCGCACGCCAGGGCAACCCATGCCCGCCGCGATCGTCACGAAGTCGAGCCCCGGCAAATCCGTGCCCTGCACGGTCTCGTTCGGCGCGAAACCGAACACCGGCGCGAAATCCTGCAGCGCCGCGTAGCGCGTGTTGTTCAGGATCACGTACGTGATCGGCAACTGCATCTGCACCGCGCTCCAGATCGCCTGGATCGAGTACATGCTCGAACCGTCGCCGATCAGCGCGATCACGCGCTCGCCGGGCCGCGCGAGCGCGACGCCGACCGCGGCCGGCATGCCGTAGCCGAGGCCACCGCTGTCCATCGTCATGAAAGTGCCGGGGCGCGCGATCGGCAGATAGGTCTGCATGATCGGCCGCGAACTCGGCGCTTCCTCGACGACGATGCCATCGGTATCGCGCACTTCCGCGAGTGTCTGCAACGCGAAGGCGACCGACATCCGCTCGCCTCGTCTGGGCGGCAGCGCGCGCGGCGCCGCCGCGCGCGGCGCGGGCAACTCGCGCGCTTTGGGCGCGGCGCGCGCGAGCAGGTCCTGCACACCGAGCCGCAGATTGCCGACCGCGGCGATGCCTTGCGGCGTCCATGCCGCGACGCCCGGATCGTCGATCAACTGACACAGCCGCGCGCCCGGCGGCACATGCGGACCGCTGCCTTCGACGTGATACGTGAACGCGGGCGCGCCGATCACGAAGATCGCGTCGTGCGCGCCGAGCAGCTCGACGATGCGCTCGCGCATCGCCGGCAAAAATCCCGCGAACAGCCGGTGCGTTTCGGGGAAGCTGCAACGCCCGGTCATCGGCGCGACGTAGACGCGCGCCGCATGCCGCTCCGCGAGCCGTACCACGTCTGTCGCCGCATTCGCGCGATCGACCGCGCCGCCCACCACGAATGCGGGCCGTGCGCACGCGTCTAGCACCGCGCCGATGCGCTCGAGCATCGCCGGATCGGGACGCATGATGTGCGCGACCTCGCGATCGGCCACCCGTTCGGCCGGCTGATCCCAGTCGTCGGCGGGGATCGATACGAACACCGGGCCGCGCGGCTCCTGCATCGCGATCGCGTACGCACGCGCGATCGCGAGCGGCACGTCCTGCGCGCGGGCCGGCTCGATGCTCCATTTCACGTAGGGCTTTGGCAATTCGGTCGCCTGGGTCGCGGCAAGGAACGGGTCGAACGGCAGGATCGAGCGGGCCTGCTGACCCGCGGTGACGACGAGCGGCGTGCGGTTGCGAAACGCGGTGAAGATATTGCCCATCGCGTTGCCGACGCCCGCCGCCGAATGCAGGTTCACGAGCGCCGCGTTGCCGGTGGCCTGCGCGTAGCCGTCGGCCATGCCGACCACGACCGCTTCCTGAAGACCGAGCACGTAGCGGAAATCCGCGGGGAAATCGCGGAACATCGGCAGTTCGGTCGAGCCGGGGTTCGCGAAGATCGACGTCATGCCGGCGCGACGCGCAAAGTCGATGACCGCGTCGCGTACGGTCCATTGGGTGCCCTGCTCTTTCGTGTGGGCTGGCTTGTGCTGCGGCGCGCTGCCTGTCATGCGAGGCCTCCTGTGTGATGAGCGCGAAAAATCGACAGCCCATTATCACGGCCGCCGGGGTAACCGAAAATTGCCTAATTCGCTAAAAGGCATTACCTTTTGGCATGACTTACAACCTTCAACAACTGCAGGCGTTCGCGGTGACAGTCGAGAGCGGCAGCCTCGGACGCGCCGCCGAAGCACTGCACATCACTCAGCCGGCGCTTAGTCGGACCATCCGCCGTCTCGAGGAACAGGTCGGCGCGCCGTTGTTCGAGCGGCACTCGCGCGGCATGCATCTGACCGCGGTCGGCGAAGCACTGCTGCCGCACGCGATCCTGTTGCAACGCGAAGCCGAACAGGCGCGCGAGGAAATCGACGCGATGCGCGGCCTCGCACGCGGCACGATCCGGGTCGGCGCGGTGGGCAGCATCGCGAGCCTGTTGTTGCCGCTCGCGGTCAGCGGCGTGTTGACGAAGTGGCCGAACCTGCGCGTGGAGATCATCGAGGGCGTGTGGGACCGGCTCGCCGATGCGCTCGTCAAACGTCAGATCGATCTCGCGCTCAGCATGGCCGTGCCCGATACCGACGAGATCACCGCGATCGCCGATTGCCGCTGGGAAGACGCGAGCTACGTGGTCGCCGCGCTCGATCATCCGCTGCGCAGCAAGTCCGGCCTCACGCTCGCCGACACGCTGGGCGAGCGCTGGGCGATTCCGCCGCGCGGCACCGGGCCGTTCGAGCACATGCAGAGCGTGTTTGCGGAGCGCGGGCTGGGACTGCCGAATGTCGTCGTCGAAACGCGCTCGGTCACGGCGCTGAAGAGCCTGGTCGCGCGTTCGGGCTTTCTGAGCTGGATGGCGTCGACGATGTACGTGACCGAGAGCAAGGCCGGCGTCTTCGATACGCTCGGCGTGCCGGGCGTGGTCGGGCGGCGCACGTTGACCGCGTTCCGGCGGCGCCAGGGCATCCTGCCGAGTCCGGCGGTCAAGCTGCTGGAGCAGTTGCGGCAGTTGACGTCGGAGGGAATCAACACGGGCTGAGCGCTTCCGGCACGCGCCACCGATCGTGCATCAGTTCAACGGCAACCCGGCGATTCTCGGCGTGATCGGCGTGATCGGCGCGATCGGCGTGATCGGCGCGATCGTCGCGATCAAGCCGCAATGGCCGACCGCTTTACTATTGCCGATCGTCAACACCATACTGTTGTACCTGTTCGTATTGCGCTTCTGAGGAGCCGCCGATGACCATCCAGATCACCCGCGAATTCGCGTCGAAATTCGCCAATGTCGCGCTCGCTCACCTCACGCGCGAATACCCGAACAAGCTCACGCACTCGCTCGCAGGGCCGCAGGACGTGCAGGGTCCGCGCGCCCTGCATCCGATCTTCTACGGCAGCTACGACTGGCATTCGTGTGTGCACGGCTACTGGTTGATCCTGCATCTGCTCGAACGCTTCCCCGATCTGCCCGAGGCCGCGCGCATCGTCGCGGTGGTCGACGAGCATTTCACCGAGGCGAACGTCGCCGGCGAACTCGCGTATCTGGACCTGCCGCACAACCGCGGCTTCGAGAGGCCGTATGGCTGGGCATGGCTGCTCGCGCTCAGCACGCAGTTGCAGTCGATGAAAATCTCCGAAGCCGCGCGCTGGTCGAAGACGTTCGCGCCGCTCACCGAGACGTTCGTCGAACGTTTTGAGGAGTTCCTGCCGAAAGCGACCTATCCGCTGCGCGTCGGCACGCACTTCAACATGGCGTTCGCACTCGCACTGACACTCGACTTCGCGCGGCATACCTCGCGCGAATCGCTCGAAGCGCTGATCGTCAGCACCGCGGAGCGCTGGTATCTGGACGACGTCGCGTGTCAGGCGTGGGAGCCGGCCGGCGACGAGTTCCTGTCGCCGTCGCTGATGGAAGCGGAGTTGATGCGGCGCGTGTTGCCGTCCGCGCAGTTCGCCGACTGGTTCGGACGATTCCTGCCGGACCTCGGCGCGAAAAAGCCGGCGACGCTGTTCGAACCCGTCACCGTCACCGATCGCAGCGACGGCAAGATTGCGCATCTGGACGGCCTCAATCTGAGCCGCGCGTGGTGCCAGCGTGCGCTCGCGCGTGCGCTGCCCGCCGGCGACGTGCGGCGCACCCTGTTGTTCGATGCGGCCGAGCGTCATCTGCGCTGCGCGCTGCCGCATGTGGCGGGCGACTACATGGGCGAGCACTGGCTCGCCACGTTCGCGACACTCGCGCTCGAAGCCTGAGCGACCGGAAGCGAACTGAACCGACTTTAAAGAAATAAAGCCGTGTTGCTTGGGGCGCTTCAATGCGAAGCGCCCTTTTCTTTGCCCGCTCAAAGTCGTTGCCCGCGGCGGTAAAATCGCGCAAGGCAATTGCGCCGCGTAAAAGGTGGAAGTTTGACTGAGTTCGAGCAGGGTTTCATTTTGACCCGGCATTGGCGGGACACGCCCGCCGGCACGGAAATCGAGTTCTGGCTGGCGACGGACAGCGGGCCGCGCCACATCCGTCTGCGCCCTCAGCCGTCCGTTGCCTTCATTCCGGCCGAACATCGCGAACGCGCCGAAACGATCCTGCGCCGCGACGCGCCGCTCGATCTGCGTCCGCTCGAATTGCACGACTTCCAGCATCGGCCGGTCAGCGGGATTTACTGTGCGCAATACCGGCAATTGAAGGGCTTCGAAAAGCGCTTGCGAGAAGGCGGCGTCGATGTCTACGAGGCTGATATCCAGCCGCCCGAGCGCTACATGATGGAGCGCTTCATCACCGCGCCGGTGTGGTTCAGCGGCGTGCCGCAGAACCAGGGCCCCTGGCTCGATGGCGAGCTCAAACCGGCCAACGGATATCGTCCGCCGTTGAAGCTCGTATCGCTCGACATCGAAACGAGCGCGCATGCCGAGCTTTATTCGATCGCGCTCGAAGGCTGCGGCGAGCGGCAGGTGTATATGCTTGGGCCGCCGAATGGCAACGCCGCCGACGCCCTCGACTTCAAGCTCGAATACTGCGAAACCCGCGCGCAACTGCTCGAAAAACTGATCGAGTGGATGGAGCGGCACGATCCCGATGCGATCATCGGCTGGAACCTGGTGCAGTTCGACCTGAAGGTGCTGCAACAGCATGCCGAGCAGTATCGCGTGCCGCTGCGCATCGGCCGCGGCGGCGCGGTGATGGAGTGGCGCGAACATGGCGTGACGCGCAATCATTTTTTCGCGGGTGTGGCGGGTCGTTGGGTCATCGACGGTATCGAGGCATTGCGGTCGGCGACGTGGAGCTTTCCATCGTTCAGCCTCGAATATGTGTCGCGTTCGGTGCTGGGCGAAGGCAAGGCGATCGACAATCCGTATCAGCGCATGGACGAAATCCAGCGCCGCTTCGACGAAGACAAGCCCGCGCTCGCACGCTACAACCTGAAGGACTGCGAGCTCGTCACGCGCATCTTCGCGAAGACCGAGCTGCTGCCGTTCCTGCTCGAACGCGCAACCGTGACCGGCCTGCCCGCCGATCGCAGCGGCGGCTCGGTCGCGGCATTCACGCATCTGTACATGCCGCGCATGCATCGGCAGGGCTATGTCGCGCCGAATCTCGGCGACGTGGCCGGCGCCGCGAGCCCCGGCGGCTTCGTGATGGATTCGCGGCCCGGCCTCTACGACTCGGTGCTCGTGCTCGACTACAAGAGCCTGTACCCGTCGATCATTCGCACATTTCTGATCGACCCGCTCGGCCTCGTCGAAGGCATGCTGCATCCCGACGACGCGCACTCGGTGCCGGGCTTTCTCGGCGCGCGCTTCTCACGCACGCGTCACTGCTTGCCGTCGATCGTCGCGCAGGTCTGGCAGGCGCGCGAAGCGGCCAAGCGCGAGCACAACAAGCCGCTATCGCAGGCGCTGAAGATCATCATGAACGCGTTCTACGGCGTGCTCGGCTCGACCGGCTGCCGCTTCTTCGATCCGCGGCTGGCGTCGTCGATCACGATGCGCGGCCACGAGATCATGCACACGACGCGCGAGCTGATCGAGGCGCAAGGCTACGAAGTGATTTATGGCGACACCGACTCGACCTTCGTCTGGCTCAGGCACGCACATGATGAGCAAGACGCCGCGCGCATCGGCCGCGCGCTCGTCGAACATATCAACGCGGCGTGGCGGCAGAAGCTGCAGGCGCGCTTCGGTATCGACAGTGCGTTGGAACTGCAATTCGAGCGGCACTACCGGCGCTTTTTCATGCCGACGGTGCGCGGTGCCGAGGAAGGCAGCAAGAAACGCTACGCAGGCCTTACGGTATTGCCTGACGGGCGCGAGGACGTGGTCTACAAAGGTCTCGAAACCGTGCGCACCGATTGGACGCCGCTTGCGCAGCAGTTTCAGCAGGAACTGTATCGGCGCATCTTCAAGCAGCAGCCGTATCAGGATTACGTGCGCGACTACGTGCGCGATACGCTCGCGGGCCGGCTCGACGATCAGCTGGTTTATCGCAAGCAGTTGCGCAGACCGATCGACGCCTACGAGCGCAACGTGCCGCCTCATGTGCGCGCGGCACGCGTCGCCGATGAGTTCAATCGCCAGCAGGGACGTCCGCTGCAATATCAGAACGGCGGCTGGATCAGCTACGTGATTACAGTGGCCGGCCCCGAGCCGCTCGAAACGCTGCGCTCGGCGATCGACTACGAGCACTATGTGACGCGGCAATTACAGCCGGTCGCCGACGCGATTCTGCCGTTGCTGCGCGACGATTTCACGACGCTGATGTCGGGGCAGAAACAGTTGTTCTGATCGTGGCGGCGAGCGCGCGGCTGCGACCATGGACGAATTGCCTACTTCACCACGGACGGCGTCACCACGGACGGCGGCTCGGCCTCTTCATCGAAGGGCGCTTTTATGCCGGAGTTGTAACCGTGCCGCCACATCCGGGATGGCTAAATATGTCAATCAGGCATAGGTAATCCATGATTAAAGGCGGAAAAAAACTAATCCTTGGATTTGATTTGCAATCCTATCAGCGGAATTGCGCCATCGTAATTCGAAGTATTCTAAATCGTCGCTTGTCCGTGCAATTGACTGGATTTGCATTGTTTCTTGACCTAACCCTTTATTGTCCTATAGTGCCATTTGATCCGCCCCGGAAACATTGCGGGGACGCTGTGCGATATACCTGAGTCTGTAGCCCAACGATCTGCAACGACAGGAGAAGATGCATGAAAGCAATCCAAGCCGTCAGACTGGTCAGTACCGCCCTTCTGATTTCGGGTTCGATTCACGCCTATGCGCAGGCGAGCAACGCTAACGCCCCTGAGTCTGCACCGACCACGACGCCTGAAGCCCGATCGCATTACAAGTCGATGAAAGCAGCGAACCGGGCGCTACAACGTCAGGTTCGAAATGCGCTGGTGAAAGACAGGAGTATCTCGACGGCCAATATTACGGTTCGCGCCCGCGATGGTGCTGTCACGCTGCAGGGCAGCGTACCGCTCCAGGCCCAGAGCGACCGGGCAACCGAGGTGGCGAAAGGGGTACCCGGCGTAACTTCGGTCAGGAACGCGCTGTCGATCCGTCCAGTCGGGACCTGAAGCGGCCCTGGACCGCACCTTGCAGGAAGATCGACTTTCTGACTGCGCATTCCATCGACCGTATAAGCCAACGCGGCACATGGCGGCGGGCCGGCTCAAAAGCCGGCCGTCGCCATGTCGATATCTGCTCGATTTCGAGCCCTTTCGTGTTCAGCTCCGTCAACCCAATCGGCAGCATCGCGATCAGCATCGCGCCCGGACTTTACTGTGTTGCGGCGCAACAAGCCTTGTCTTCGGCAGGCGAAGCCTTCACTTGCGTCGCAGTGGTAAGAGTCGCATGGCCATTATCGTGCTGGTGCCCGGCATGGCCTTCGGGCGCAGAAGCATCCGGATTCGTGTGGCGATCATGGGAACATTGGTTGGAATCCGCGTCCTTACTGCCCTGTCGTGTCGCTTGACCTTCCAACGATGGCAATGTGTACGCTCGGAACTCCATTTCAACGGGAGTTCTCCATGCAGTTCCACCTCGATAACATGACCTGCGGCGGTTGTGCACGCGCCGTGAGCCGCGCGATTCAGTCGATCGATCCGAGCGCGATCATCACGGCGGATCCGCCAACCCGGCTCGTGCATGTCCAAACCTCCGCGCCGCAAGAACAGATCGGTTCTGCGCTGCGCGAGGCGGGCTTCCCTCCGCGTGCGGGCAAGCCGGAAAGGGGGATTCGATGATGTTCAAGTCAATGCTTGCTGCTGCCGGTCTGTTGCTTGCCCTGGTGACTTCCACTGCGCTGGCCCACGGAAATGATGAAGCCTTATCCGTCGGCAAACCTGCCCACTCGAAGGACGCTACGCGCACGATCACCGTCACGATGCTCGACTCCATGCGCTTCGAGCCGCCGACGATCGCTGTGAAGAAAGACGAGACGATCCGCTTCGTTGTCAAGAACGCCGGCAACGTACGTCACGAGATGACGCTGGGCTCGAAACAGGAACTGAAGGAGCACGCCGACATGATGCGTGCGATGCCAGACATGATGGATCACGACGCCAATAGCGTGACGGTCGAACCCGGACAAACCGGTGATCTGACGTGGCGATTTTCCCACGCTGGCGTCTTCGATTTTGCCTGCCTGCAACCCGGGCATTTCGAGGCGGGGATGAAGGGGACGGTCACTGTCAAGTGACGCAACCGGCGGAAAGAGCGTCGTCTGAGAACGGAAGTATCCGGTGCGGTCGCTCAACTATGCCGCTGAGCGACCCTGTGCGGAGAAATCTTCTTGCCCTTCTATCTCGAGATTTTTTCCAGCTCAAGCCCTTTTGTACGCGGTCCCATCAAACCGATCGCCAGCATCACGATCAACATCGCACCCGCGATGAACACGAACACGCCGGTCGTCCCGAAGTAGCGCAACACGGCCGCGATCAGAAAGGCCGTGAAAATCGCGGAAAAACGGCTCCACGAGTAGACGAAGCCGACCGCGCGCGCCCGGATGCTGGTCGGAAACAGTTCCGTCTGATACGCGTGATAACTGTACGAAATGATGTTACCGGCCAGTGTCAGGCACACCCCCAAGCTCACCAGCAGCACCGCACCCGATGCCTGACTGAACCACAACCCGCACACGATATTGACGCCGGCCATCACGACGATCACCGTCTTGCGCTCGAAGCGATCGCCGATAAAGAGCCCGATGATCGGACCGATCGGCGCAGCCAACGCGATCACGCTCGAATACATCAGGCTCGTGGTGATCGTGATGCCCTGCTTGATCAGCAGCGTCGGCACCCAGTTCGCGAAGCCATAGAAACCGACCGTCTGGAAGACATTGAAGATCGTCATCATCAGCGTGCGGCTGCGGTACGGCGGCATCCACATGTCGCGGAAGCTGCCGCGCGGTGCGACCGCCACCGGCGGCGCCGGCGGCGGCAACTCGCGGCCGTATTCGTGGCGTACCTTCGCCTCGAGCGCGTTCATCACGCGGTCGGCTTCGGCGAGACGTCCTTGCTGCGCGAGCCAACGCGGGCTTTCCGGCAACGCGCGGCGAATCCACCAGACGAATAGCGCGCCGTGCGCGCCGATCAGCACGACCCAGCGCCAGCCGTCCAGACCGAACAGCGTGCGCGGCACCAGCAGAAACGACAGAAACGCAACCACCGGCACCGCCGTGAAGCCGACCGCCTGCTCGCACGCGAACGCGCGGCCGCGAATCTGCTTGGGCACCAGCTCGGAGATGTAAGTGCCGATCGTCACCAGCTCGACGCCGATGCCGACACCGGCGACGAAGCGCCAGAAATTGAGGCCCGCCGCAGTCTCCTGGAACGCCATCACCACGTTCGCCGCGGTATACCAAAGCAGCGACCAGGTGAACACCGCGCGCCGCCCGAAGCGATCCGCGAGGAAACCGCACGCGATCGTGCCGATAAACAGGCCACTAAACAGCGCGGCGATGAAACTCGCGACGCCGGTCGAGCCGAACAGGCCGCGCGTGGTCGCGCTCAGCAGGCCGCTTTTCACGAGGCCCGGCGCGACATAGCCGGAGTACAGCAGATCATAGAGTTCAAAGAAGAAGCCAAGGCTCAGCAGCACCACGAGCTTCCAGATGGAGCGCGTGGCGGGCAAGCGGTCGAGGCGCGCCGAAATGCTGCCGGCGTCGAGCGCTGCATGGCCCGCCGCCTGAGCGGCGGTGCTGCGGGCGGCGCTGCCGGCCGCGTCGGTGGAATGCGCCGCGTTGCCGCCGCTGCGCGCGACGGACCCCGCGTGATCGGGGGATGCCATGTTGTCTGTCTCCTTCTGTTGCGACTGCTTTTGCGGTAACGCTGATCGCTCGCCGCGGCCGGTCCGATGCCGGCCTTGCGTTTGGTCGCGCATCGCACGCGCCACGATGCCCCGGCCGGAGTTCGGCCAGCATTCTAGCCGTGCGCGTGCTGTAATTGTTCGAACGTGGTGATTTTCCCGGCCAGCGCGCTCGCCGCGACCGTATACGGGCTCGCGAGCCACACGTCGCCCGGCCCCGAACGGCCGGGGAAATTACGGTTGATCGCGCTGATCGTCACGTCGTCCGGCTTGGCCGATTGTCCCGGTCCGCAGTTCGCACACGAGCCGCAGCCAGGCATCACGAGCGTCACGCCCGCGCGCTCGAACACCGGCAGGTAGCCCTGCTCCTCGCAATACGCCCGCACCGCCATCGTGCCGAATTGCAGATACAGACGCGTGCGCTCGGGCACGCGCAGGCCGTGCTCGACGCCCCAGCGCAGCACCTCGTGATAGAAATCGAAGTCCTCGCGCTTGCCCGCGGTGCACGAGCCGCCGTACGCGATATCGATCGCGACGTCCTGTTCGAGCCGCGGCGCCGGCACGCCGTTGCCGGGGTCGCCCGGCCGCGCGAGCATCGGTTCGATCGCGTTCGCATCGATATGGATCGTGTCGCGATAGGTCGCGCCGGCATCGCTTTTCATCCAGTCTTCCAGCACGAAATCGACGCCGCGCCGCTCCTTCAGGAACGCGACCGTGCGCTCGTCCGGCTCGACGATGCCGGTGAAGCCGCCGAGTTCCGCGACCATGTTGGTCAGCGTCGCGCGTTCGTCGATCGACATCGCGCGCACCGCCGCGCCGCAGTATTCGAATACGAGGCCGATCGCGCCGCCCGAGCGGATCGCGTCCATCCGCAGCAGATGCAGCACGACGTCCTTCGCGGTCACGCCGTCGCGCAACCGGCCGTCGATTTCGATGCGCAGCGTCTCCGGCACCTTGCAGCGCACGTAGCCGGTGACCCAGCTATTGGCGATTTCGGTCGCGCCCGCGCCGAACGCGAGGCAGCCGAGCGCGCCCGAATGCGGCGTGTGCGAATCGGTGCCGCACGCGACCTGCCCCGGCTGCGCGTATTGCTCGGCCATCAACGCATGACAGATGCCCTCGGAGCCGGGCACGCCATCGAGCGCGCCGTGCGAGCGCACCGGGTAGTCGCGCGAAAACGACGTGTGGCCTTCCATCAGATTCGCGACGCCCGGCAGCAGACCGTCGCGCACGTGCGGGATGCTTTGCGGCGCGAGCACCAGATGGTCCTGGAACGCGATGATGTGATCGGGCGCATGCAGCGGCGCGGGCTTGCCGAACGCGCGATGCATCAGATGCGCGCACATGCCGGTGAAATAGTCGTGGCTGAAGCGCCAGTCGGCTGCGATGAACACGCCGTCGCCGCGCTGCGCGCTCGCGGTGCCGGGGTGCAGATGACGGTCGATGATTTTCTCGACCAGCGTTTTCGGCTCGGCGCCCGGCGCGTCGTTCGGGGCAGCGCTCGCACGCTCTCCCGGCGCGGGCCAGTCCGCGAACTTGCTATACGCGAGCAAGCCGCCGCTGCGAATGATTTGCTGGGTGAGCGCGTCGCGGCCCTTCAGGAATTCGTCGATCGGCACCGCTTCACCCGCGAGCAGGCGATCCAGCACGGAAAAATCCGTCGTGGTCAGAATGCCGATGTTGTCGCAGTTCTGCTGATAGATACGCTCGAAGCTTTCGGCAACGATAAGTCGAATACCTGCGGACAATTCCGCGAGCGGGCTCGATTCGCGCGACGAGCCCTTGCCGTAGCGCTTGCCCGCCACGGTCACGCGAAAGCCGCCGTCCTTCACCGCGTTGCGGCCGATCGGCAGACATTCGCCGGCCTTGAAGCCGACGTACGGATACTGGCCGAGCCGCTCGTCATAGGTGAGCATCACGGTGACGGGCGTGATCTCGTCGGTCGACACGTTGTCGCGCAACGGCCCCGCCGTCTCGCGCGTGAAGTTTTCGCCGGCCAGTTGCGCCTCGATCACGGCTGGGTCTTGCGACAGGTACAGCACGCGGCCGTCCAAACGAATCGTATCGCTCATCACTTCTTTCTCCTTGCGCCCACTATACGGCGCGCAAGGCCGATGCCGAAGTGCCGGTGCGGCAACGCTGCCGTCTCGTTTCGCGAATGCTCGACTATGGAGCCGCGGCGCGGCGTGCGTGCGAGGGATTGTCTAAGGCTCATTGCCGAGGAACGACACCAGCGCGGCCGCGCTCGCGCTCAACTGCTCGCGCGCCTTGAAGATGATGATCAGATGGCGCTCGGCCCAAGCATCGGCAAGCGGCAGCAGCCGCACGTCGAGCGTGTTCACGTAGAGCAGGCCGACTGGCTCGGGCACGATCGCGATGCCGAGCCCCGCATGCACCATCCGGCACAGCGCATCGAGACTGCTCACGCGCATCCGCACATCGAGCTGCCGCCCCGCGCTCGCCGCCTGCTGCGCGAGCAAGCGCGTGAGCGCGCTTTCGCTGCGCAGGCCGACGAAGCTGTCGTGCAACAGATCGTCGAAGCTCACCCGTGCGGCGCTAGCGAGCCGATGCCCGCCCGGCACGAGCACCGCGAGCCGGTCCTGCCGGTACGGCACCTGCTCGAACGCCTCGCTGCCCGCGACCGGATTGCAGATGCCGAAGTCCGCGCCATGTTCGTCGACGATACGCAGCACGTCCGCGCTGTTTTCTTCTTCGAGTTCGATCGATACATCCGGGAACGCGCGGCCGAACGCGGCGACGTCTTCGGGCAGAAACTGCACGATCGACGACAGATTCGCGACCACCCTCACGCGCCCTTTGACGCCCGTCGAAAAGCGCGACAACTCCGCGCTCATCTGCTCGATATTGCCAATGATCGCGAGTGCGTAGCGCAGCACGGTCTCGCCGACCGGCGTCACGGTAATGCCGCGCGACTGCCGCTGAATCACCGGCAGGCCGATCAGCGCCTCGATCTCGGCGATGCGCCGGCTCACCGCCGACGACGCGATGAACTCGCGCTCCGCCGCGCGCGCGATATTGCGCTCCTGGCAAACGGCGACGAACAGACGCAGCGAAGTGAGATCGAGTTTCTTGAGCAGGTTTTCCATGGGACGAGGTGACGGGCCTGACGACAATGGCGGCGGATCGCTGGAATCGTGGATCTTATCGTCTCACGGCGCGCAGTGTTGCGCCATTGCGCCGGCCTCGATCCTCACAGCGCATCATGAAAGATGATGCCGACCGTATGCCGATGCCCCGAACGCAGGCGGCTCACACCATGCCGCAGATTCACGCGATACGGCCCGCGCGTGCCCTGCACCGGCCGGCTGTTCACGGTGAACACGACCGCGTCGCCCTTCGCGAGCGGCACGACTTCGGCGCGCGACTGCATGCGCGGACGCTGCTCGGTCATCACGAACTCGCCGCCCGTGAAGTCGCGCCCCGGCTCCGACAGCAGCACCGCGACCTGTAGCGGGAACACGTGTTCGCCGTACAAATCCTGATGCAGGCAGTTGTAATCGCCCTCGCCGTATTGCAGGATCAGCGGCGTCGGACGCACCTGGCCGGCGTCATGGCAGCGTCGAATGAATTCCGCGTGCTTCGGCGGATAGCGCACGTCGATGCCCATCGCCCTATTCCAGCGGTTTGCCACCGGCACGAGGTGCGGATACAGCGCGCCGCGCAAGCCGTCGACGAGCGGCGGCAGCGGATATGCGAAGTACTTGTATTCGCCGCGGCCGAAGCCGTGGCGCGCCATTACGATGCGGCTGCGATACAGCGCATCGCGCGGATAAAGCGCGCTCAGCGCGTCGCATTCGCGCGGAGTCAACAGTTGCGGCACGGCGGCGCAGCCGTACTGATCCAGATCGTGTTCGATCCGCGGCCAGTCGAGGGCGTCGACGCGTTGGTCGATCGTTTGGGTAGGAGCGATTGCGTTCATCGTCGATGAGTGCGCGGCGGGGCTCGTTACCCGCGCCGTGAAAGTAGATAGCTCGATGAGCTTAGTGTACGAGCGTGGCGGCGGGAAAACACTCCGGGTCTTGCGGTCAAATTCGGCGGCACTGCACGGGTGCACGATTCACGCTACGCTGTCGGTATCGTTGCAGCCGCATTCGCACGGCCGCAACACGATTCGTTATCTCCAGGAACAACCATGAAACAGCAGCTCACCATCGATTTTGTTTCCGACATCGCCTGCCCGTGGTGCGCGATCGGCCTGTCGTCGCTGCAGCTCGCGCTCGCGCGGCTTCAGGACAAGATCGATGCGCGCATCGTCGTGCATCCGTTCGAACTGAATCCGCAGATGGGACCGGATGGCGAAGACATCGTCGAGTATCTGGGCAAGAAATACGGCCGCACGGCCGCGCAGATCGCCGAAACGCAAGCGATGATCCGCGAACGCGGCGCGAGCGTCGGCTTCGATTTCGGTCCGCGCACCCGCACCTACAACACGTTCGACGCGCACCGCCTGCTGCATTGGGCCGGCCTGAAGGGCCAACAGTTGCCGCTGAAGCTCGCGCTATTGCGCGCGTATCACGCCGACGGCAAGAATCCGGGCAATCATGACGTGCTGGCCGAGGCGGCACAGTCGGCCGGACTCGACGTCATTGAGGCGCGCGAAGTGCTGACGAGCGGCGCGTATGCCACTGAAGTGCGTGAAGCGGAAAAGAACAATCAGGAAATGGGCATTCAATCGGTGCCGTCGATCATTTTCAACCGCCGCTATCTGGTGACGGGCGGCCAACCGGTCGAGCAATTCGTGCAGGTGATCGAGGAGATTCTGGCAAAAGAGACGGCCTGAGACCCTGCCAATTGCGAATGGAGCCCACATTGCACGCGCTGACGGCTTTAACAAAAAGAAGCTGGAACGAGGTGCCCCGGTGGGGGCTGATAATCGGCGGCGCGGCAATCATGTTTTTCGGGCAGATCGCGCTGGTATTCGCTCAATACGCGCTGTGGGGCGCGCCGGCGCCGCGTAAAATCCCGCTCGCCGATAAACCGATCCTGGTTCAGCTGTTTTTTATCGTGATCCTGATGCCGTTGCTGGAGACGATCGTCGGACAATGGCTGCCCATTCGGCTCATTAACGGCGTATTTCGTTTGTCGTGGCGGATTGCCGCGGTGGGGTCGATTGCGTTGTTCACGCTGATGCACGGTTACGTCGATCGTGCGGTCGTGTCGATTCTATTGGGTGCGGTGGTGCTGGCGGCGGTGTTCATCGTCGAAGCGAAGCGTAAGGGAGGGCCCGTTCTGTGCACCTGGCTCACGCATGCACTCGCGAATGCTTGCGTGTTCTCGCTTCAACACATTTGAGCAGGGATGGCTCAGGCCCATTGCCCAAGCCATCACGCGCGCCTAAAACCGTTTACAGATAGCTGCAAACGTAGTCGAGCGTTTCGACCACATCGATATCGAAGCGGCTCTTGCCCGGCACCGAGAACGATTCGCCCGCGCCATAGGTCTTCCACTCGTCGCTGCCGTCGAGACGGATACGGCACTTGCCCGCCTGCACTTCCATCAGTTCCGGCGCGTCGGTGCCGAAGTTCAGCGTGCCGGGCAGGATCACGCCGAGCGTCTTGCGCGTGCCGTCGGCGAACAGCACGGTGTGCGACACGCACTTGCCGTCGAAGTACACATTAGCTCGTTTGACAACAGAAACCTGGTCGAATTGCGTTGCAGCCGTCATGGCGGTCTTCCTCTGGGTCATCGTGAATGGATGCGTTGCGGCCGGCTGGGCGCGGCAGACGGCGCGCGGTCCGCGCAAGCCGCCCGCGCGAGGCTCCGGTCCGGGCGCGAGCCCGCCATCATACAGGCTATTGTGGGCGCCAATACGGTAAAGTCTGCCAGAAGCATATCGACACCTACACAGACTCATTCGACCCATGCGCTCTTCCGCTCCTTCTGCCGGCGCCGTACTGCTGCTGATCGATCTGCAACGCGCGATCGATCATCCGAGTTGGGGCGAACGCAACAATCCCGCAGCCGAGAAGCAGGTGAGCCGCCTGCTCGCGCATTGGCGCAGCCGGAGTTGGCCGGTGTGGCATGTGCGGCACGACTCGACGGAGCCTGGGTCGCACTATCGGCCGGGTCAGCCGGGACACGAATTCAAGGCGTCGAACGCGCCGTTGCCCGGCGAGCCGGTGATCGCGAAACGCACCAATAACGCGTTCATCGGCACCGGATTGGAAGACCGCCTGCACGCCGCCGGCCACACGACCCTTGTCGTGGCGGGTGTCATCACCAACAACTCGGTCGAGGCCACGGTGCGGATGGCCGGCAATCTCGGCTTCGATACCTATCTCGTGGCCGACGGCTGTTTCACTTTTGCACGGGCCGACTGGAACGGAACGCCGCGCAGTGCCGACGACGTCCATGCGATGTCGCTGGCGAATCTCGATCAAGAGTACTGCACGGTCGTCACCACGGACGCGCTATTGGACAACCGGCAACCGCATTAGCCGGAACCCATATACGGCCAATTTCCGGTACAGGAGGAGATGTGAGTAAAGTCAACGTGAACAGCATAATGGGCGCAATTGCCGCGGCAGCGATTGCGATCGGCACTGCGACCTGTGCGAATGCACAAACTGGTGGCGGCATGCCGAACGATGCTTCCGCGCAAAGCCAAACCATCGCGGCATCGCCGGCTCGCAACAGGCCCGATAGCGAACTCGCGCGCGACGTGCGGCGCGCTCTCGCACGCACACCGAACGTGCATGCGACGGCGATTCACGTGCAAGCCCGCCGCGGTATCGTGACGCTGACCGGTTGGGTGCCGCAGCGCGCCCAGGTGCAACGCGCGGGCAGTGTCGCGAGATCGGTGCGCGGAGTCCGGCAGGTGATCAACCATCTGAATGTGCGCACCAGAGGAGCCAGCGGTCACTAGCACAAAGCGAATAAAAGAAAGTACTCGGCCCGGCACGAATGCGCCGGGCTGATACTTTGTATCGACCATTCAATCGATGCGCGAGTATTCGCCGCAATACCTCAACGCCACATACGATAGCCGTACACCGGCGGCGCGCGATACGCATAAACGCGCGGCTGCGCCCAATAGACCGGCGGATGATAAATCTGATAAGCGACAGGCGCGACTGGTTGAATCACCGTTTCTACGACCTGCGGCGTTTCTTCGTATTGCGCCTGCGGATAAACCGGTACGTACTGCACGGGTGGCTGCGGATAGTCCTGCCGCACATACACCGGCTGGTTGTCGTAGACCGGTTGCATCTGCGCATAGGCCGGCGCCTGCTGGTATTGCATTGGCGGCGGCGCGTATTGCGGCTGCTGGTAGACCTGCTGATATTGCTGTTGCGGCGGCGGCGGTTGCGGCACCTGACGCTGCGCGTACTGGACCGGCTGCGGCTTCTGAGGCTGCGGCGGAATGCTCGTGTACTTCGAGTTGTCGTCTTCGGGGACGCCCGGCGGCAGCGGCGGCACGTCGACCCGCGCGACGTCGGTCTTCGCGGGTTGCCGCTGACCATGATTGTGCGAATCGATCATTGCCTGGTAATCGGCCTGATCCTGCTTGCCGCGATTGATATAACCGTTGCGATATGCGCGGGCCACGTCAGACATCTTCGCATTCGGATCTTCTTTCATGCCGTCCGCATTGACCTTGTACTCGTTCGGGCTGAGCGAGCCGGCCGGCACCTCGTCGTCGGACGCATACGCCGCTTCGGGTCCGTCGGCCCACGCTGGATAACACTGCAGCGTTAGCACCGAAGCGACCGTCGTCACCCCGAGCCCCCAAAGCGCACTTGTTCTCATGATCCACCTCGCGGCCGATTAAGAGTATTGAAAGCCGAATTTTTTACTTGCAGGCGTGGCTATTTCTCTGCGCGTGCAATTGTTATTTTCTAGCACATTCCTTTGACGCCGACATTATTTTTTCTTTGCAATTGAGCGGTGTAGCGCACGACTGACACGGCGGGTCCCAATGCGAGGCAGGAGAAACCCTGAGAGTCAAAGTTGCCGAAATGGACTGCCTGCTGCGGCGACTCCGCATGCTGCCGCGAAGCAATTCTTTTTGCCATGAATCACGTGGCACCTACACGGTCTTTTAACGCGCTAGCCCGCATCGAGCACTGCGCGACAACTCGGCTTTCCCTATTGCGCGACCTGCCGTTCTCTGCTCGCGCGAAACTCAAACAATATGCATAAAGAACGATCCGCAAATTCAAGTTGAATACCTTCCGAAAGATTCGCGGATTACGATCTACTTTATCGTTGCACGCGGCATTCGCTTTGCTGAGTACGGACATTTCCACTCTGCCCCGGAGGCAGCCCATGAAAGACTCCGTCACGCCACCCGCCGCGGATCGGGTTCCGCTGACCGCCGCGCCTGCATCGAGCACCGGTGACGAGGGCTCGCGGCCGCATCTGCGCGAGATTGCGTCGTTCGGGCATCAGGTGACCGGGGTGGCCGTCGCCGCGGACGGACGCATCTTCGTCAACTTCCCGCGCTGGACAGAAGACGCGCCGATCTCCGTCGGCGTACTCACGCCCGATGGCGACGTTCGTCCTTACCCCGACGATCGCTGGAACGGCTGGCGCAACGCCAGACGTGACGAGTTGAACCCGCAGGATCGCTGGGTCTGCGTGCAGGCAATGCTGTGCGATTCGCAAAACAACCTGTGGGTACTCGACCCCGGCGCGCCGGCCCAGTCCTTCGTCGTGCCGGGCGCCCCCAAACTGGTCCGCATCGATCTTGCGACCGATAGCGTCGTCGGCTGCATCGCATTCACGCTCGATGTCGCGCCGCAGGGCAGTTATCTGAATGACGTGCGCATCAGTCCCGACGGCCGGTTCGCCTACATCACCGACTCCGGAACACGCGGCGCGATCGTGGTGGTCGATCTCGGCACCGGTCAAGCGCGCCGCGTGCTCGACGGGCATCCATCGACGCAAATGGACCCGAGCGTCACCGTGCATGCAGGCGGCGCACCATTGCGGCGTCCCGATGGACGCGGCGTGGAATTTTCGGCCGACGGCATCGCGCTGACTCGCGATGGACTGTATCTGTACTGGCAGGCCTTGAAGGGCAAAACGCTTTACCGCGTGCCCACCGAAGCGCTTCGCGATACCGCGCTCGCCTCCGACGAAGTCGGCAACCGCGTCGAGAAAGTGCTCGAGCATCGCCCCGCCGACGGGCTGCATATCGACCGCGCGGGACGCCTGCTGATTACCGCGGTGGAGGAACACGCGGTGAAGGTATGGGACGGCGCGACCTTGACGACGCTGCTGCACGAGCGCGGCCTGCGCTGGCCGGATACTTTTGCCGAAGGGCCGGACGGCACGATCTACCTGACCGATTCGCGCATCCCCGAGATGAACTGGTTCAAGCCGGGCCATCCGGACGCACTGCCTTCGAGGCTGCTGATCATTGCGGACGCCGCTCCCTCAGCGTAGCCGGACGCCAAACCGGGCACGCGCAATGCTAATGGAGGAAATGGAGCTGGCGCGTGCCAGCGCGCCTGCCGTGCATTCACGCGCCAACTGGCGCCGGGGGTCGAGGGATGATCGGCGAAACCTCATTCGCAACGCACTGCCCGCCTGAAAACGGACAGCCGATGGAGAACGTCGCATGACGATCGGCTGCCCCGAATGCGGCGCGCTCGAAGACATCCCGCCGCTCGCCGCACATACCTACGCGCGTTGCCGCGCCTGTCACTTTCCGCTGGAGCGGCGTAACGGCCGAAGCCAGGCCGCGGCGCTCGCCTGCGCGAGCGCAACCTTCGTGCTGCTGTTTCCGGCCAATCTCGCGCCGCTGATGTACGTGCACATGCTCGGCGCCGAGCACTCGTCAGTGCTGTCGTCGGGCATCGTGCAGATGTGGAACGACGGCTGGTTCATTCTCGCGATACTGCTCGGCACCTTCGGCATCGTGCTGCCATTCGTCCGGTTTGGCGGCCTCGTGGCCGTCCTCGTCGCGCTACGGCTGGGCTGGCGTAGCAGGGCAATCGGCGCGCTGTTTCGCTGGACCACCTCGCTCGATATCTGGGCCATGCCCGACGTCTATCTGGTCGGCTGCTTCGTCGGTTACGCGCGCGTGACGCAGAATCTGACCGGCACGATCGCCCCAGGCGGCTACTGTTTCATCGCCGCGGCGCTATTGTCGATGCTCACGCGCGCGGCGCTCGATCGAAGAACCGTGTGGCGCGCAATTGCCACGGACAACGAGTTGCCGGAACACGAAGCGCCGCTGTCCTGCACGGTTTGCGATCTGGTCGTGCCGATGTCGCAGGAGGGGCGTCCCTGCCCTCGTTGCGCGCTGACGTTGCGCGCTCGCAAAACCGACGCCGTCGTGCGCGCGGCTGCGCTGTCGCTCGCCGCGCTCGTACTGACGATCCCGGCCAACGTCTTTCCGATGACCAGTTCGATGCAACTCGGACACATCGAGTCAACCAGGGTCGTCGACGGCGTCTACCAGCTGTTCCACGTGGGCCTGTGGCCGCTCGGCATCCTGATCATCTGCACGAGCATCGTCATTCCGGTGGCGAAGATCGTCGGCATGGGCTGGTTCATCGTCTCCGTGCGGCGCCGTTCGCGCCGGCATCTGCGGGTCAAGGCGCATCTGTACCGCCTGATCGACGAACTCGGACGATGGTCGTTCGTCGACGTGTTCACGATCGCCGCGTTCGTGCCGCTGATCCAGTTCGACGGCATCGCGTCGGCCAGACCGGCCATCGGCGCCACCGCGTTCGCGCTGGTCGTGTTCCTGACGATGGCCGCTTCGCGCGCATTCGATCCGCGCCTGATGTGGGACGTCCACCCGCGGAGCAAGCGATGAGCGGCACGCGTCCCCGTCGTTCGCAAGCCCAGGTGCGGAGCAGCCCGTGGCCCGGCTGGATTTGGGCGGTGCCGATCGCAGCCTTCGCGATGGCCGGATGGCTCGGCGTTCGCGCGCTGACGCATCAGGACGAGACGGTCACGGTCACTTTCGACAACGCATACGGCATGAAGCCCGACGATACGATCGTCACGCTGCGCGGCGTGAAGGTCGGCGCCGTCTCGGAGATCACGCTCGCGCCCGATGGCCAGCACGTGCAAGCCGAGCTCAAGATAGATCGCGCCGAAAAAAAGTATCTGCGCAGCGAGACGAAGTTTTTTCTGCGCGGAGCCCACGTGGACCTCAACGACCCAGCGTCGCTCAAAGGCATGCTGTCCGGCCCCGAGATCGTGATGGAGCCCGGACCCGGTAAACCGGCGTCGCGGTTCGACGGAGTCGATCGCCGCCCAGCGCTCGCACCGGGACACGGCCCGGTCGTCACTTACCTGGTGCGCTTCGACGGTGCGGTGGGCGACCTGAAGAGTGGTGCCGACGTGCAATTGCGCGGCTTCGACGTGGGCACCGTCACCAGCGTGCGCCTGAACTACGACGCACGCACGGGCGCGCTGAGCACCCCGGTGCAGATCGCGCTGAACCCGTCGCAGCTCGGCATCGTCGGCGCACCTCCGCCGGCCAACGGCGACTGGCGCCCGCTCGTCGACGGCATGCTCGGCCGTCTCGTCGCCACGGGCTTGCGCGCGCGCTTGTCGCAGGATCCGCCGGTCGTCGGCGCGGACAAGATCACCCTCGACTTCGTGCAAGGCGCGCCGGTCGCGACGCTCGCCAGCGAGGACGGCCTGCCCGTCATTCCGAGTGTCGCCGCCGCGAATCTCGACACGACGATGGCGAAGGCCAACGAGGTGATCCAGAAAATCGACGATCTTCCAATCCGGCAAACCGGCGAACAGGTGCGCAGTATCGCCGCGCATATCAACGCGCTCAGTTCCTCGCCGCAAATCAAGGACAGCCTGACGCACATCGATCACTCCGTCGCGCAGATCGATCACACATTGCAGCAGGTCTCGCCGCAGATCGGTCCGCTCGTCGCGCAACTGCGCGACACAGCGAACGCGGCGGATCGCACCGTTGCCGCGGCGAACCGTACGCTAGGCGGCGATGCGTCGAGCCAGAACGACCTGCCTGCCGCGATGCAGGAGCTAACGGACACCGCGCGCTCGATTCGGGCACTGGCCGACTATCTGGACCGCCATCCCGAGGCGCTGATCCATGGCAGGCAGCAGGAGACTCAATGATGACGAGGTCCACGCTTCGCATCGGACGCGCCGTCGTGGCATCGCTCACGACGAGCGTCTGGACGGCGGCGCTTGTCGTCTGCGTCGCCGCGATGACGCTCGCCGGATGCGGGCACAGCATGCCGACGCGCTATGTGACGTTGAACCCGATGCCCGCCGACGCCCCGCCAGCCACGGCGCCGATGCCGCCGATTCAACTGACCGCCGTGCACATTCCCGCGGTGCTCGATCGGCTCGAAGTCGTCACGCTGGCTTCGCAGAACCGTCTCACGATCGACGATACCGACCGGTGGGGCGCACCGCTCGCTCAAATGATGCGCAAAACGCTTGCCGAGGACTTGCTCACGCGGCTGCCCGCCGGGTCGTTCGTCGTGCCGGATGCGCCCGCGCCACCAGGCACGCGCAGGCTGGTCGTCACCGTGTTGAACGCGACGGCCAACGCGAGCGGCACGCTGACCTTGCAGGCGGAGTGGACCCTGTTGAACGGGCATTCGGATCAGGCGCCGTTGCGGCAGCAAGTGACGCTCGATTCTGCGATCGACGGACACGATGCGCTCGCGCAGGCGGCCGCGTTGAGCCGCATTCTCGCCGACCTGGCCGACCGGATCGCGGCGTCGGTCGTCGCGCATTGACCGAAGCGGTCTAGTTCGCTTCTCGGTCGATCACTGGGTACCGGTACCGCCTTTCATTGCGGAAATCCGGTCGAAACGCTGCTCGACGACGCGTGTTCCCCATTGCTCCCCTTCCGATTCGTCGCTCAGCCGAAAGCCGAACGACTCGTACAGATGACGCGCCGCGTCGAGCCCCTGGAAAGTCCATAAATAGGTTTCGTCAAAGCGCTCGTCGGCGAAACGCATCGCATGCGCCAGCAATTGCCGCCCGATCCCGGAGCCGCGCAAGGAATCGTCGACGATGAACCAGCGCAAATGCGCGACACGGGTGCCGACATCCCCATCGATCACGACAGACGCGAGCGTGCGGCCGTTTTCGACGTAAAGCCAAAGCCCTTTCCCTTCTGCCGGCAATGCGCCCGCGAACTCCGCCAGTTCCGTCGCGACCTTCTTTTCGAAGAATGCGCCGAAACCCCAGTGCTGCGCGTAATAGCGCCCGTGCAGACTCGCGATATCGCCGATACAGCCGGGTTGGTAGCCTTCCACGATTCCCGCGGACCCCGGTTCCGTCGCAGGAAGTTTGCTGACCTCGCCATGCGCGAGGGCGTCCGCATAAAGCGCGAGAGAACGGACCAGCGCCTGCTGGTCGGCGGGAACCATGCGCCGCAGCGCGCCGGACACGCGATCGGTCGCGAACCGGTCGATCTTCTTGCGCAGCTTCTGACCTTCGGCCGTCAGGTACAACTCGGAAGAACGGGCATCGTCGGCGCAGACCGTACGCTCGACCAGTCCGCTCGCTTCGAGCTTTGCGATCTGCCGGCTCGTATTCGATTTGTCGAGCCGCAGGATGGTCGCGAGATCTTTGGCGCTGATGCCCGGCGACATGCCGATCTCGATTACCGCATGCACGGCCGAGGGCGCCAGGTCGCTGTCGGCGAGCGTCGTACGCATGAAACCGAGTTCGCGAACCAGGCGGCGGGAAAACTCGCGCAGTTCGAGAATCGTCGTGTCGCGAGGCTTGGCGGGGGCTTCGATCAGATCCATGAGGGCGCTCACATATCAGTTGCGTTGCGCAATCAATATAGTTGCGAGCCCGCAACTTAAGCAAACGCTAAGTTGCAATCGGAAGCGTTGCAACGCAGCATCGAACCCGGCTTGCTTTTGCGTTCAACCTCATCAATAGCGCCGCTCTTCCATCAACTGCTTGACGGTCAACGCCAACGGCACGGTGAAAAAGATGTGCGACATGAACCCGCCGATAATCACGGCCGGGTCGAAATAATCCGGATGGTTATCCGACGCGATCATGATCGCGGCATGCATGACGATCCACGCAAATACCGCATAGAACAGCGCAACCAGCGTCGCTTCATAGCCGCGCCGCCGGAAGTACGGCCAGATCGCGGCGAACAGCACGCCCCACGCGATCGCGAAGAAAAAATGAATGCCGGTGCCGACGATATACGCCCAGATGCCGAGCGAGGCCTGCACGTCTTTGCCGAACACGAGCCCCGTCGCATTGCGCGGAATGCCGGCAAGCGGCATCAAATGCTGAGCGCCGACCCAGACGAGCGCTTCGTAAATCCAGATCACCACGGCGCCGACCAGGCCGCCGATCACGCCGGCGCGCAACATCGCCCCGCGTTCGAGTGCACCGGACTCCGCGAGTCTTGGCCGCCGGTCCAAATCCCCTTCGCTGATGCCGAACTTGCCGACCATCTCTACTCTCCTCGAATGGACTACACATCGGAACTTCAAATCGGAATGCCCAGCGGACAGTGCTGCTTCGTTGCGCGCCTTCGATGCCCGGCCTTTAAACGGCGTCGGGTACCTGGCGGGTCTTCAGAAACTCTTCGAGCGTTTCGCCACGCATGCTCGCGTACACGCCGAGATTGGTGATCTTCACCACGCGCGCGAACTTCTCGAGCACGAAGAAAGACACCCCATAGCGGATCAGACCGATCCAGTCGGTGTTGTCGACCAGCGCGCGCTCTTCCGGCGTCAGGCCGGCCGCATCGTACGCGGCGGTGCGATTTTCGAGCCACAGCGCGCGCGCCGACGCTTCGCGCATCTGCCAGAAAAAGCGGTTCAGGCGCATCGCCTTCATGCTCTGGCGGATATCGAACGGATACGTGCCGGTCAATTCTTCGACGCCAACCAGTTGCGGATTCATTACGCCACCTCTCCTTCGTAGATCGTCACGGCCATCGCGGTGCTGGTCGCAAGGTAGTAGCTGCGATGCAACTCGCGGACCTTCTGGCCGAGCGCGCCGCGCATCGCGAGCCACATGATCGTCTCGACGCTTTCCGCGCCGCCGAGGCGCACGTAGTCGACGTGCTTCATCCTGGCAAGACGCTCCGGATCGTTGACGATCAGGTCGAGGAACTCCATGTCCCATTCGGTATTGTTGAAGCCGCTGCGCTCGCCATGCACCTGGTGCGACAGCCCGCCCGTGCCGACCACCACGACCTTCAGATCCTGTTCGAACGATTCGATCGCGCGACGCAGCGCCTGGCCGAGCCGGTAGCAGCGATTCGCGGTGGGTAGCGGATACTGCAGCACGTTGACTTCGAGCGGCACCAGCGACAGCGGCCAGCCGCCCTGATGCGGCAGCATCAGCGAGAGCGGCGAATTGACGCCGTGATCGAGCGCGCGGTCCTGGAAGACGGTCAGATCGAACTCGTCGGCGACCAGTTGCTCGACGATATGGATCGCCAGATCCGGGTGGCCGGCGATGTCCGGCAGCGGACGCTTGCCCGCGCCTTCATCGGCGAATTCGTGATTGGGCGACACGCCGAGCGCGAAGGTCGGATAGCAATCGAAGAAAAAGCTGTTCGCGTGATCGTTGTAGAACATCACCATCACGTCGGGCTTCTGCTCGGCCAGCCACTGCGCCACCGGTTCATAACCCTTGAACATCGGCGCCCATGCCGGTTCATTCTGCTTGCCCTTGTCGTACGCCAACCCGATCGTGGGTACATGGGACGTGCCGATACCACCAATGATCCTTGCCATATTCGTTCTCTTCCGTCACTTCGTGCTGCTGCCAATCGGATAGGTCGCCTGGCTTACCGCGCTAGTCACCGCGACCGTCTTGGGATACAAAGATAGAAATTGTGCCTTGATACGTGAAGTACGGGTATACCTAGAGTTGTGCCCGAATGATGGGGAAAAACCCGGTATGCGGGCGACAGGCGAGCCGACGAACCCCGCCGCGACCCTCGCCGCGCAGGGCTCCCTCGGTATCCCAAGCCCGCGCGGCGTGCCTTCCGCGGCCTTCTCTCGCTCCGGCATGCGATAAATAAAACAGATGACCCGGAAAACAACTCGCAACGCACTTTTTAAAGGCTTGGAGCGGTGCTGCACGCGTGGCTATACTGCGATGCTTCCGACGAGCGACGAAACGATGAACGAGACGACCCAGCAAGCGATTGTGCAGACCTTACGCGAGAAGATCCTGTCGGGCGAATTGTCGCCCGGGCAGCGGCTCGTCGAAGCGCAGCTAGCGCAATGGCTCGGCGTGTCGCGCACGCCGCTGCGTTATGCGTTGAGCGTGCTGTCGGCGGAAGGCCTGCTCGATCGTTCGGGCTCGCGCGGCTATGTAGTGCGCCGCTTCAGCGTGCGCGACGTCCTCGATGCGATCGACGTGCGCGGCGTGCTCGAAGGGCTCGCCGCGCGCTCGGTCGCCGAAAACGGCGTGAGCCCGGCGCTCGCCGCCGCGCTCGACGATTGCCTGCGCGAAGGCGACGAAATCTTCGAGCAAAAGCATCTGAAGCCAGGAGACGACGTGCGCTACGCGCAGATGAACGGCCGCTTTCATGCGCTGATCGTCGAAGCGGCGCAGAACCAGGCGATCACGGCCGCGCTGAGCCTGAACGACAAGGTGCCGTTCGTGTCGCCGTTCACGATCGCGTTCGACGAAGCCGCGCGCGAGCGTCAGTTCATGATGCTGATGTACGCGCATCGCCAGCATCACGCGATCGTCGACGCGCTGAAGCAAGGCGAAGGCGCGCGCGTCGATGCGTTGATGAAGGAGCACACGCATATCTCGAAGGAAAGTCTGAATTTGTCGCTGCCATCGTTGCATCTGATCGCGGGCGCGGCATGAGCAACGACGCACTTTCCGCCGAAGCCAGCCAGGCGGCCGCCAAAGCGCCGCTGTCGGTCAGCAGCAAGGACCTGCTCAATCTCGCGCAATTGCGCGCCTTCCGGCTCGTCGCGGACATGGGCAGCGCGACACGCGCTGCGGCCGCGCTGTTTCGCGCACAGTCGGCGGTCACGCGCTCCGTGCAGGAACTCGAGTCGGCGCTCGGCGTGCCGCTGTTCGATCGCGGTCCTTCGGGCATGCTGTCCACGCCGGTCGGCCGCGCGGTGCTGCACCGCTGCGAGCGGATCTTCGCCGAACTCGAAGAGCTCGCGCAATGGTGCGCCGCGCGACAGACGCGCCGCCGGCCCGTATCGGAGGGCGCCTTGCCCGCGTACCTGCTCAATACGCGGCGGCTGCAACTGTTCGCGGCGCTCGCGCGGCATCGGCATATGCCGAGCGCGGCAAAAACCTTCGGCATCAGTCAGCCCGCGGTGAGCACCGCGATCCGCGTACTCGAAAGCGGCTCGGGACTGAGCCTGTTCCATCGCAGCCCGCGCGGCATCCTGCTGACGGCCGAGGGCGAAACGTTCCTGCTGCACGTACGCCGCGCATTGAACGAACTACGGCACATCCCCGACGATATCGCCGCATTGCACGGCAAGATTCAGGGCTCGGTGACGGTCGGCGCGTTGCCGCTCGGACGCACGCTGATCCTGCCGAAGGCGATCGCGCGAATGACCTCGGAAAATCCCGGCGTGCGGGTGGTCACCGACGAAAGCGCGTACGAGACGCTGGTGGCCGGTCTGCGCGCCGGCGACATCGACTTCATTCTCGGCGCGCTGCGCGACAACGACGCGACGAGCGGCCTGAAAAACGAGCGGCTGATGTCGGAAAACATGGTGGTGCTGGTGCGCCGCGGTCACCCGCTGACTCAAGTGCACAATCTGACCATCATGGGTCTGCGCGACGCGCAATGGATTCTGCCGCGCAGCAACGCGCCGGCGCGTGCGCTGTTCGAAACGCAATTCAGGCGGATGAAGGTGAAGCCGCCTTTGCCGACCGTCGAGACCGCCGACCTCGCGGTGATTCGCGGGCTGCTGCTCGGCACCGACATGGCGGCGGCGTTGTCGGCGCAGCAGCTGCATCACGAGGTTCAATCCGGGCAACTGGTGGTGCTCGACGTACCGCTGCACAACACGCGGCGCGAGATCGGCCTGACGATGCGCGCGGCGGGTACGCCATCGCCGGCCGCACGGGCATTGATCGACGCGATCCGGCTGTCGGTCGTCGATGTGACGCGCACGGTCAGCATCGGCGCGACCTGAGCGTTGCCATCGATCAGTTCGCTCAACTGTTTCTGTCGGGGTCCGGCAGGCTGTCGAAAAACGCGCGCGACAGCGTGTCGGCGACGCGGATCTTCGCCGCGCGCGCCTTATCTCGCAGCGCATCGCGCCGCAGGTCGAACATCGACACCTGCGCGCCCTTCGCGGCCAATGCCGCACCGAGTATGCCGCCCGCTTCGCGGAAGCCGATGAATGAGATGCGCGTGAGTAGCACTTCTTCATAAACCTGCGAAGACATGCACCGTCCTGGATCACCGCGCGACGAAGCGTGCCAGTTCCGCTGTGAATCCCATGCGGAAAGAGCATAGCGAATGACGCGTAAATGAAGCATCGCCGTATCATCTGCGGCGGCAATTCTCCGACAATAGAAGAGCGCTCAAATGACCCCGCCAAGCCTCATCGACACCCGGAGAAAACGTAATGAACAAACGCCAGTTCCTGACCAGCGCCACGGTGCGGGGCGCGGCGGTCGCGCCCGCATTCGGCGCAAAGCGTGAGCACGCCGAATGCGCGCCGTCTCCAGTTCTCCTGACGATCTCCGGTGCGATCAGGAAGAGCAATCGCGGCGCGCTCAATCCGGCTTTCGATCAACTGCTGGCGAAGCACCAGGTGAAGTTTTCGCAAGCGTATGGCGTCGATCTGCCGTTGCTCGCCAGCATGAAATCCGTGACGATCCATCCGACGATCGAATACGATGCGCACCTGCATACGTTCAGCGGCCCGCTGCTGACCGACGTGCTCGCGCATATCGGCGCACCGGATGCAGGCAGCACGCAAATCGTCATGCACGCGGTCGACGGCTACGCGGTGCAGACGACGCTCGACAAGGTGCGCGAGTATCACTTCATCGTCGCAACGCAAATGGACGGCAAGCCGCTGGCGCTCGGTGGCGTGGGGCCGTTATGGGCGATCTACGACGCGGATCAGATTCCCGAACTCGCGGCCAAGCCGCTGAAGGACCGCTTCGAACTGTCGCCGTGGGGCCTGTATCACATGCAGCTCACCGAGGCGTCATAGCGCGCCGCCGAATCGCTCGACGCACGCCTGCCGCACGCGCTCGACCGAGCTCGCCCAGTCTTCCCCTGGCGCGCGCCGGAACAGACGCAGCGTGTGCGGATACCACGGCGCTATACCTGACACTACGAATGAGAGGATCGCGTGGTGATGCTAGAATCGCCCCCGTCTTTTCTTCGACGCTCATGACTCGACGCTCCCGCAACCACCTGACCGCATGGCTTGGCCTCGTCGCCATGTGGCTCGTCGTGTTCGCGCCGCTCATCAGTCAGTTGCTCGAATCGAGCCGCGGCCACGAGCCGATTGCCGTGCTGTGTTCGGCGCTTCATCCGAGCGGCGCGAGCGATATCAGCGATGCGAGCGTCGTCGCTCGAACCAGTCCCGCCTCCGTGCATCTGAGCCACGACGATGCATTCGGTGCCTGCGGCTACTGTCATCTGTTCGAACATCACGTCGCGATGCCGACGCTCGCCGCCGCCGAGCCGCCGGCCGCGCTGCCGCTGGCCGGCACCGCGCCGCCCACGCTGTCCACCCGCTTCACGCCGCTGGGCGCGTTCCCGTCGGGACGTCCGCGCGCGCCACCTGTCGTTTCCTGATCGCTGCCGGTTCTGATCGCGCCTTCGTCGCTCATGTCGACGAAGCCTGCGACTGCCTGTTCAATGCATCGAGGAAACGCTCATGTTCAACTTCGCGCTGCGAAGGCTGTCTTTTTGCGTCCGTCGTGACGCTGTCTGTTCCGCTCATCGCGCTGCTCGCCGTTCCGTTCGTTGGCCCGCCCTCGTGCCTGCTTTCGTGCCGGCTTTGGTTGCAACACCCGCGCAGGACGCATGGCGCTTTCTGCCGCGCTGGAAGCTCGTCTACGGCGTGCGCTATGAAGACTGGCAAGCCTACGACGGCGCGCAGTCGCTGCCCGGCACGACGATCGCGTACAGCGACGCCAGCCAGCGTCACTTTTCGCCGAAGGCGTCGCTGTCGTTCGATGCCAGCGACGATTTGACCTTACGCGCGTCGATCGGTCGCGCTTATCGCTTTCCGACCGCGAGCGAACTGTTCCAGGGGCAAATCAATGGCTCCGCGATCGTGAACAACAATCCGCATCTGCAGCCCGAGGACGATCTGTCGAAAGAACTGAGCGCCGAATGGGCGCACTGGAATGGCGTGTTCCGCTTGTCGCTGTTTCAGGACGACGTGAAGAACACGATCTTCAGTCAGACCGACACCACCGTGATCCCGAACGTGACGAACTTCCAGAACATCGGCAAGGTTCGCTCGCGCGGCGTCGAAACGAGCTACTCGGGCGAAGACGTGTTCGTGCGCGGACTCGATCTGCTCGCGAGCGTCGCGTACACGCAGTCGAAGATCCTCGAAAACGCTCAGAATCCGGCCTCGGTCGGCAAGTACTTTTACCGCATTCCGCTGTGGCGCGCGAATCTTGCCGCGACGTATCACTTCGACGCGCGAGCGGCGCTGACGCTCGCCGCGCGTTACTCGGGCCGTCAGTACAACACGCTGACGAATACCGACACCAACCCGAACGTGTTCGGCGGCACCAGCACCTACACGGTCGCCGACGCGAAGTTCACGTTCAAGCCGACGAAGCTCAGCGAACTCGGCATCGGCGTCGACAACCTGTTCGACGCGCGCTACTTCGTCTACCACCCGTATCCGGGCCGCACGTTTTATGTCGAAGCGAAGCTGCGTCTCTGAGTAACCCATCGCCCCATTTGCCCGACGAGGATTTGATGTCCACGACTCCAACCGCCGAACCCGTACGTGCGCAGAACAGTACGGCCGCTGGCGCCGCCAGCGGCCCCGCACATCCAGGCTATAGAACACTGTGGCGCTGGCATTTTTATGCGGGCCTCTTCGTGATGCCGTTTCTGCTCGTGCTCGCCATCACCGGCACACTGTATTGCTTCCAGCCGCAGATCGAGCCGCTGCTGTATCGGCGGCAAATGGTCGTTGCGCCGCAAGCGGTGCAGAGACTGCCCGACAGCGTGCTGCTCGCGCGAGCGCGCGCGGCGATGCCGCCCGGCTCGGTCGCGACGACCGCCGTGATCACACGCGATCCGCAACGCAGCGCCGAATTCGTGTTTCGGCTCGCGGACGGTACGCAGCAGAGCGTCTATCTGAATCCGTACAACGGCGATGTGCTGGGCACGCTGAGCGTCGAGCGTCGCTTGATGCAGGTGGATCGCATGATTCATCGCAAGCTGCTGCTCGGCAAGCTCGGCGAGCTGCTGATGGAACTGGCCGCATGCTGGACGCTCGTGATGATCGGCACCGGCATCGCGCTATGGTGGCCGCGCGGCAAAACGACCGCGCGCGCTATGCTGCTGCCGCGCCTCGCGCTGAAAGGACGTCCGCTATGGAAAAGTCTTCACGCGGTGATCGGCATCTGGCTCGCGCTGGGCGCGCTGGCGTTCGTATTGACCGGTCTGCCGTGGACCGGCTCATGGGGCAAGCAGTTCAAGGTGTTTGCGACCGCGACGAAGCTTGGCGCGCCGCCGGGCGCGTGGGGCGGTTTGCCATTGCGCTCCATCGTGCCAGGAGCGCAATCAGAACAGGCCGACCACGCGAGCGGCACGAGCGCGCATGCCACGCATGCCGACATGGACTCGATGCCCGGCATGGTGATGGACGATCTGCCGTTGCCGCTGACGCCGTGGGCCGCGGGCAACTCCAGCGTGCCCTCTTCCTCGAACAGCGACGCGGCACAGCCTCTGTCGCTCGGTCATATCGTTGCGCTCGCCGCGTCGCTCGGCATCTCGGACGGCTACAGCATCGTGCTGCCGAATTCCGCAACCGGCGTCTACACGCTTTCCTGGTTCCCCGCGAATCCGCGAGACGAACGCACGCTGTACGTCGACCAATACAGCGGCGCGATCCTGAAGGACATTCGCTACGGCGATTACGGGGCGATCGCGAAGGCCGTGTCGTACGGCACGTCGCTGCATATGGGGCGCTACTTCGGCGTCGCGAATCAGATACTGTGCGCGGCCATTTCGCTCGGCCTTGCCGCGCTCGCTGTGACCGGCTTCGTGATGTGGTGGAAACGCCGGCCGCAACGCTCGCTCGGCGCGCCGTCGCGCGAGCGCGCCGCGCCGCCGATGCGTGGATGGAAAGCCGGCCTCGTGCTGCTCGGCGTCGTGTTCCCGCTGATGGGCGCGACGCTCGTCGCGGTGTGGCTGCTCGATCGGCTGGTTTTCGGCCGTGACTCGCGACCGGAATTGAACGAAGTCGCCTGATGCCAGGGCAAGCCGCGTCAGGCTGCGCTTGCGCTTCACGAGCGTTTACGATACATTTTGCTCGTTTATGATCGGTTTGCACCGAAACGGAGACGAGACCCATGCAGCGAACCCGGGAAGAAGCGATCAACGGGCTACTGCCCGAGCAGCGCGAAGCGCTGATTCTGGAGCGATTGCGCACGCATGGTCGCGTGCTCGCGGCCGAGCTTGCCGCCGAGCTGCAGATCTCCGAGCACACGGTGCGTCGCCATCTGCGCGATCTCGCGGATCAAGGCCACTGCAAGCGGGTGTATGGCGGTGCGCTGCTGATGTCGCCAGCAGACAAACCCGCGGCGCTGCGCATGCACGAGGCCGTCGATCGCAAGGCACGCCTTGCCGCGGCGGCCGTGTCGATCGTTCGTCCGAAGCAGATCGTGCTGCTCGACGCGGGTTCGACGAACGTCGCGATCGCGGCGGCGCTGCCCGACAACGCCGGCCTGACCGTCGTCACCAATTCGCCCGACGCGTGCGCGCGGCTGCTGAACCGACCCGGGATCGACGTGATACTGATCGGCGGCCGCATCGCCGGGGGCGCGGCGGGCTCGCTCGGCGCGACCGCGCTGCTGCAGATCCAGCAGATCCGCGCGGATCTCTGTTTTCTCGGCGCCTGCGCCTTCGATCCCGACGAAGGCGTCGCCGCATTCCACGCTGAAGATGCAGAACTGAAACGCGCGATGGTCAAAGCGAGCGGCCAGATCGCCATCGCGCTGACCTCGGAAAAGCTGATCACGGCGGCGCCGTTCGCGGTAGCGCCGGCTTCGGCGGTCGATTATCTGTTCGTCGAAGCGGACGTACCGGGCGCGCGTATCGCGAGCCTCAAGGCCGTCTGCGATAACGTGATGGTGGCACGCCCATGAACTCACTCGCCAGGGAACGCATCGCGACGCTCGCCGTCTTTCTCGCCAACGGTTTCGGCATCGGCGCATGGGCGGTCGAGGTGCCGCGCATCAAGGAAAGCCTGGCGCTCAGCGACACCTCGCTCGGCATCGCGCTGTTCTGCTTCGCGCTCGGCGCCATCGTTGCGATGCCGCTCGCGGGACAGCTCGCGCCGCGCGTCGGCAGCGGCCGCGCCACCGCGCTGCTCGGCGCGGCATTCGCGATCGCGCTGCCGTTGCCCGCGGTCGCGCCCGGCATGCTGACGTTGTGCGTGGTGCTGTTTGCGCTCGGCGCGTCGAATGGCGCGCTCGACGTGTCGATGAACGGACATGCGAGCGCGATCGAAACACGCTGGCGCGCGCCGATCATGTCGTCGTTTCATGCCGCGTGGAGCGCGGGCGGCCTGCTTGGCGCGGCGAGCGGCGCGATGCTGCAGAAAGGCGGCGTCGGCGTCCTGGGCGGGCTGCTCGTCCCCGATCTGTTCATCGCGGCCCTGATCATTTTCGCTGCATGGTTTGCGCTACGCGATATCGGTCCGCGCGCGGCCGCCGCGTCGAGCGGCTTCGCATGGCCCGACAGCGCCGTGATGAAACTGGCGCTGCTCGCGTTCATGTGCATGCTCGTGGAAGGCGCGGTAGCCGACTGGAGCGCGGTGTACCTGCGCTCCGCGTTGAACCAGGAAGCGAGCATTGCCGCGATCGGCTACTCCGCGTTCGCGTTTTCGATGGCGGCGTGCCGGATCGCAGGCGACGCGTCGGTGCGACGCTTCGGCTCGAGCAAGGTCGTCGCGCTCGGCGGTCTGATCGCGTTCGCCGGACTCGCGCTGGTGCTGAGCCTGCCTTCGGTGCTGACCGCCTGCGTCGGCTTCGCGATGGTCGGCATCGGTCTCGCGAATATCGTTCCAGTGATTTTCAGCGCGGCGGGCCGTTCGAGCGCGACGCCGGCGATCGGCGTGTCGATGGCGGCCACGTTCGGCTATGCGGGCTTTCTGGTCGGGCCGCCGCTGATCGGTTTCGGCGCCGGCGTGCTCGGCTTGCGCGCGGCGTTGGGTGTGCTCGTCATGGCCACGCTGATCGTGTCGCTGCTGGGCGGCAAGGCGGTGCGCGGCGCGCAACCCGCTTAGCCAGTGCTATTTCGCTTTCTTGTCGAGCACGGCAAGCGGCTTGCGAACGGGTAACGCATCGCGTCCCGCATGCTGACCCAATGGCCAGCTGAACGCGCCGAGCAGTGAGCTCGGCTGCGTGCCATCGTCGAGACCGGTGGCGGGCCACTCGTGTTTCGCGGGCACCCAGCGCGTGCCGAAGACGTGATCCCACATCGGCAATAGCTGCGTGAAGTTGTGATTGAGATGCTCGGCGCGAATCGAGTGATGCAAACGGTGATACTGCGGATTGTTGACCCACGTGACGTAGCGGCCGAGGTCCACGCGCAAATTTAGATGCGCGAAGTAGTTGCCGAACATGAACACGATCGACGTCGCACCGACGATCCACGGCTCGACCTTGAACAGTACGCCGACGAGCGGATAAAGGAGGCAGCCCTTGATGAGCACTTCGATCCAGTGATGCCGCAACGTGATCGTCACGTTGAAATCCACCGCGCTATGGTGCAGCGAATGCAGCTTCCACAAGATGGGCCACGTGTGCTGCAAGCGATGAAACGCGTATTCGAGGCAATCGATCGTCAACAGTACGATCACGAACGAAGCGAGCGCGCCCCACCCGTGCGACACCAGCACCACCATGCCGCCGCCGAATGCATTCACGATCGCGACGCTGGCGGCCGCGGTCAGCGGCTTCGTGGCTTCAACCAACGCCAGATACAGGCCCGCGTACGCCATGTTCAGACGCTGCCCCGCGCGCGATTGCAGCAATGCGGCCGGCCAGCGGCGCTCGAGCAACGCGCCGAGTCCCATCATGACCAGCACGAGCGCATAGCCTTGCAGCCACAGGCTCGCGTGGTGCAGCAATGCCGGAAACGGGCTCGACGCTAACATGGCATTCCCTGATGCAGCGGCTGCATACCGTGTAGAGGAGCGTTAGCATGATCTTCGCAGTCCGCTGGTCCGCGCGCAAGCGCCCTTTCGCTCGGGCCGCCGCGCATTCGGCTGCACCCGCAAGCACGGAAAAAATGGCGGGGTCATCGCTTCACGCCGTCACGATCGCGAGCGGACGTTAAATACAGCCGTATCGTCCGCTTGCGTCGTCGTTGTTTGTCGACATCCGTTTGGTGGTGGCCCCGCCGTACTTCGCATGTTGCGCCAAGCTCCCCGAGCGCGAATCGCGAAGACGTTTGCTGCCGTCGGCATTTATTCACTGCGTGAAATTCCGGCTGCAACATGTGTAGTTCTTGTGCCGGACTTATTGCAACGGCTATGCCATGCTGGGACAAAGCGTTGCCACGTATGGACGGATGCGTACCGATGCACTTCGAAGCGGGCCTGATCGCACGCGATGGATCGGAAATGAAACGCCGCGCGAATGTTCCGACGAGTTCGTGCTGGTGCGCACACGTCGTTCGGCGCGCGCGGGAATACCCGAACGCGGATTGACAGGTCAAGGTTTGCGACACGTATCGGCCAGGATCGCCGGAGCGCGATGCGACGAAAGAGTACCTGGGTCAGGCGGACCGGCGTGTCGCAAAGTTGAGACGACAAATGGCTTACAGCAGCGCGGTCAATTGCGCGACCCGCAACTCGAACTGCCGCAATTCATCGGCGGCAAGCGCCTTCTTCTGCGGCAGGTCGCTCGAACGCGGGCCCCGTGCTGACGCCGTCTTTCGAGTAGTAGAGCGGTTCACCTTGCGGATTCTTGTGAAGGAACACGTCGTGCGCGGTCGAGCCTCGTACGATGCGCACCGCGAGCAGTTCGCGCGCTGCGTCTTTGCCGTTGCCGCTACTGGTGTCGAAGACGGCGCTCACGCGGTCGCCAGCTTTCAGATCGCGCGACAGATCGCGGCCGGGTCAAGACAACGAAGCAAGCATGTTCGACAGACGCCGGACATGGGCCTTGAATGCGTCGCTCGTTTCGCGGTTCGTGGTGGGATTCAGATGCGAGCTTTCGGCGAGTTGCGCCTGCTCGTGAAAATCGTTGGCGATTTTGCGCTTGATGTCGTCAGGCAGCGACCGCACGATGGAGACCAGCAAAGCCTCTTCGGCATGCAGCATGCCGAGAATCGAATGTGTGTCCATACGAGAACCTCCGGGGGGAACATCGTCGGTGCCGGCCGGCAGTAGCGCCGGCGCTCTTCATGTTACCCCGTTGATTCCGCGTCGTCGGACGTGCGCGTCACTCGGCGATCGAATAGCGCGACGGACGGGCGCGCGGCTGTTGTACCTCACGCTCGACGCGCGGACTCGCGCCGCGGATGAACAGGACCGCGCAAAACGCGACCATGGCCCAGATGCAAAGAAAGACGGTCAAAGCGCTCATGTCAGCTTCCGGAACTTCGGGACTGCGGGTTAGTACTGTGTTGCTGCCGCGTTCGCCGTCAATGCAGCGTGGAGCGCTCGGGCGCACCGAACAGCAGCTCATCGATCAGGGCGGTGGTGAACGTCAGCTGCGTTTCGAGCGATTGGCGCGCGGCTTGCGCGCCCGCTTCGTCGCTTCGGGCGACCGCCGCGTGCGCCTGTGTGGCGAGACGCAGGATGGCTTCGGAACCGCGTTGCAGTTCGCGCATTGCGAGGTCGTCAGGACCCGGCGTCGGCTGATCCCATTCCGAGGTGGTCAGTTCAGGCAGGTCGGCGTCGAACCGGCGGGGTTTGTTGTGACGGGAAGACATCCGGGGCTCCTGACGGAAAGCGCGATATACGCGACGGGACGAACTCAGTGTGCGCCGCCCCCCGGCGTTTCAATTCGCCGAACAGAAGCCGAATCCGAAGCTAATCCGGGGGGTTCGAGAAAAACGAGGGTTTTTACCGGGCAATCAGCGCTGGCGGGCCGCAAATCCCGTCGCCGGGGCGTCGGAATTTGCGGCAGCGGTAGGAAAACGTCTAGCTTGTGGAAGCGGAAAAGACTCGAGCGGCCTTAAGCTGCCGGAACCACGTCGATGCGCAATGCCTCGCCACCGGCGGCAATCGCCAGCAGATGATCGACGTTCGGATGGGCGCCCGGACGGTTGCGCGCGTCGGCCGTATGCTCGGCGAACAGCGCGAGGCCGTGTTCGGCCGCCTTCGCGTCGAGCGTGCCGAACGCGCCGCGCAGGTAGTTGTACACCGCGAGCGAGCCCTGCTTGCCCGGTTGGTTCTCGATGCTAGCGACCACGGCACCTCTGCCGTTGATCAGATCGATGCGTGCGATGCCGTCGATTGCCGGCATTCTGGCGAGATTTTCCTTGAAGACGTTGCTCGGTTCGATCATTGAAACCACTCCTTCCGTTCTAAAAATGCATGGCGGGCCGTATCTTATCCGATGGGCGGCGAGCGGGTGAATCTGCGGCCGCGACCTGGTTTTCCCAGCGAATGTTTCGCACGGGCCATGACCTCGACAAACCAGAGATAGGGGTAGCAGCGATACCGGTAGTAGAAGTTGCGTTGTTGAGGTGCGGTATTGTGCGCGGCCGAATCCGCGCTCGAATCCAATCGGAAACTCTTCAAGCAATATGCGGTAGAACGTTCCGCGTCAGTGGAAATCATTCACGTGTTGATGGATAAGCCAGCGGGCGGGCAGCAATCGAGCACGAAAAAAAGCCCGCTTGCGCGGGCAACCCTTCTCTGCGCAGCATCGCCACGCGCCAACATCTTCACCCCTTCGTCGCGCCAAACGTCAGTCCCGCGACAAAATGCTTCTGCATCGCGAAGAACATCATCACCGATGGCAGCGCCGCCAGAATCGATCCCGCCGAAACGAGATTCCACGCGGTCGTCCACTGCCCTTTCAGCGCGGCCACGCCGACCGTGATCGGCGCTGCGTCATCGCCTTGCGTCAGACACAGGGCCCAGAAATAGTCGTTCCACACGAACGTGAACACGAGGATCGCCAACGCCGCGAGCGCCGGACGAATCAGCGGCAGCACGATCCTGAAGAACACGGTCCATTCGTTCGCCCCTTCGATGCGCGCCGCCTCGACCAGTTCGAACGGCAGCTGCTTGATGAAGTTGCGCAGAAACAGCGCGCAAAAGCCGGTTTGGAACGACACATGAAACAGAATCAGCGCGCTCACGGTATTGAACAGCCCGAGTTGCAACGACAGATCGCGCACCGGAATCATCAACACCTGGATCGGCACGAAGTTGCCCGCGACGAACGTCGCGAACAACGTCGAATTGCCACGAAAGCGATAGATCGCCAATGCGAAGCCCGCCATCGCCGCGAGTGCGATCGAGCCCATTACCGAAGGCACCGTGATCAGCACGCTGTTCCAGAAGTAATGCAGCATCGGCGACGTCGTCAACGCCTCGCGATAGTTGTCGAACATCGCGAAGTGCTTCGGCCATCCCCAGTAGTTGCCCTCGCTCAGTTCTTCGGTCGAACGCACGGACGTAATCAGCACCGCGATCATCGGCAGCAGCCAGATCAGGAGTGCAATCGGCAACGTCAGTTTGTATGCACGGCGCGTGGCCGGCTTCCATTTGTCGATCGGAATCGGAAACATCAGCGGCTCCTTATTGCTCGGCGCGCAGCATCCGCCGCAGGTGATAGACGATGTACACGAGCATGATGCCGAACAGCACCACTGCGATCGCCGCCGAATAGCCGATGCGGTAATACTTGATTGCCTGGTCGTACATGAAATAGGCAAGCACTGTCGAGCTTTCGAACGGACCCCCGCCCGTCATCACCGAAATCAGATCGAAGCTGCGCAGCGCGCCGATGATCGTCACGACGATCGCCATGAACGTCGTGGGCCGCAACTGCGGCAGGATCACGTGCCACAGCATCGACCAGCCCTGCGCGCCTTCCATTCGCGCGGCTTCGATCTGCTCGGCGTTCAACGTGGTCAAGCCGGTCAGATAAAGAATCATGCAATACGCGGTTTGCGGCCACAGTGCCGCGAACACGATGCCGAAGGTCGCATAGCGCGGATCGCCGAGCACCGGCACGCCGCGGCCGAGCATCATCGCGAGCAGGCCGAAGGTCGGATCGTAGAACCACGAAAAGATCAGTCCGACCACCACGCCCGACAACACGAACGGCGCGAAAAACAGCGACTTGACGATCCGGATGCCCGCCACCGCCTGGTTCAGATACAGCGCGACGGCGAGGCCCATCGGCGGGGCAAGCAGGAACAGTACGAGCCAGATCAGGTTGTTTCTCAGTGCCGTGTAGAACGTCGGCGTATGGACCAGCTCGATATAGTTCGCGAGACCGATGAAGGTCGGCTCGGTCATCCCGTCCCAGTTGAAGAAGCTCAGGCGGATCGTCGAGAGAATCGGCCACACCACGTACACGGCCACCATGAAGCAGGCCGGCGCGAGAAACAGGAACGCGGCGCGCCGCTGCCGTCGCGCGGTCGGCGTCGGGCCGCGCCGGCGCGACGCGACGGGTGCGCCGCCCAGCGCACCGCCCGGCGCCGGCAAGGTCGGCCCACCGGATTCAACAGGACCGTCGACGCTATGACGGCTGACGGAATGCGACACGATCAATCTCCCGATCCGATCTGATACAACGCAATGCGTCGGACAGCGGCCTTGCGGCCGCCGCCGCTCACTTCTTGTAGATACGCTGACGCGTCTGCTCGAGCTGCGCGAGGATGTCGTCGAGTTTCGACGGATCGGAGACGAACTGCTGCATCCCCTTCATCCCTTCGTCGGCCATTTCCTTCGTCATGTCGCGATCGTAGAACTGCGCGATACCGCCCTTCGTATTCGACAGGATCTGGAAGCCGATCTTCGAAATCGGTTCTTCAGGCTCCGGCGATTTGCTATTCGCCGACAACGAGCCGAGCCCCTTTGCGAGTTGTTCGCCGATCTCGGGCGTCGCGACAAAAGCAAGGAACGTGTGCGCATCGGTCTTGTTCTTCGCCTTCGACGGAATATGCAGCGATTCGACCGGCCCATCCTCGGCGGTCGGCACCTTGGAGTCGATGATCGGGAACTGGAAGTAGCCCATTTGCGGCTTCACGTTATCCGGGAAACCAGCCGCAATGAACGTGCCCATCAGCATCATGCCGGCCTTGCCCTGGAACAGGAACGGCTGCACCGCGTCGAGATCGTAGGACAGTGAATTGTTGATGAAGTAGCCGTCGTCGATCAGTTGCTTCCACGTCGTATAGACCTTCTTCACACGCGGATCGGTGTACGGAATCTCGCCGGCCATCAGCTTCTGATGGAACGCGTTGCCGTTCAGACGCAGATCGAGGTAATCGAACCAGCCCGCCAGCGTCCACGCATCGCGGCCCGCTACTGCGATCGGCGTAATGCCGGCGGCTTTCAGCTTTTTCGCGGCGTCGAGAAACTCGTCCCACGTTTTTGGCTCGCCCTTGATGCCGGCCTTCTCGAACAGATCCTTGCGATAGAACATCCCCCACGAGTAGTACACGGTCGGCGCGGCATACTGCTTGCCCTTGTACGACGACGCTTCCTTCGTCGACGCATACATGCCGTTCCAGCCGTTCTTCTGCCAGTCGCCACTCAGATCATCGAACAGACCACGCTGCGCGTAATAGGCCATCCGTTCGCCGTCGTGCCAGTTGACGATATCGGGTGCGACAGTCGAAAGCCAACCCGGCAACTGAACCTTGTAGGCCTCCTCGTCGATGAACGACACCTTCACGTCGACATCAGGATGCGCCTTCTTGAACTCGTCGACCACCTGCTGCCACACCGCGCGCTGGCTCGCGCCCTTGTACGCGATGTTCAGCGCGAGTGTGCCCGCCTGTGCGGTGCTGACGACGGAGGTCCCCGCGGCAACCGCGGCCAGCGCGAGCGCCAACAGAATCTTGCGTGGTTTCAGTTTCATCCTGACTGTCTCCTTTATGCCAAGGTTTTTGCGACGTTGTCGCTTCTGTTTCGAATGACTGCGTGGAGTTGCTACGACTGGACTTCTATTACGAGCGGTAGATCGCTACACCTTGCGGCGCCAACTCGCGTGAACCTATCACGAAAGCGTCGTCGGGAATGTGGTCGAGCGTGCGGGCTTGATCGCCATAGTTGAACACATAGGTCAGCGCGCCGCGTCGGCTGATGCGCACGCTGTCGCCGAGCGCCTGCGTTTCGAGGCCCGCTTCCTGTGCGATCCGGGCGAACAGATGCACCGTCAGCGCGTCGTCGAACAGGCTCGCGAAGTAGTGGAATGCCCCGCTTCGCACGTACGCGGGATGACCGTCCGCGAAACGCGCGCGCACTTCGAGCGCCGATGACGCATCTGTGTCAATGAAATCGCGCCAGTGACGAGCGACACCATCGGCCGCACCGCCCTTCTGTTCGAGCACCACCGCTTCCGTCACGTTCGGCCGCATCGATTCGACGCGCCACACCCGCAGCGGCAATACCGACGTCAATGCGCCAGGCGGCAGATTCGCCGGAATCCGCAGGTCGCGCGTCTTCGATCCGGTGCGCGGGCCGAGCACGACTTGCGCGCCCGAGCGCGCGAGACGTTCGGCGAAATCGTCGGGGACGACCGGCAGCGGCGGCACCACGATCAGGCTATAGCCATCGAACGATGCGTCGACCGGCACGACATCGACGTCGAGCCCCAGCGAGCGCAAAGCCGAGTAGTACTCGAACGCGAAGCGCGGATAGTGAAAATCCGCGCCCTGCGGATGAATCTCGAACAGCCACTTCGCTTCGTAGTCGTAGACGAGCGCGACTTTCGAGCGGATCGACGCATTCGCATCGGCATTCGCCGCGAGCACCTTGTGAATTTCCGATGCCACCTGCGAGGCTTCATTGCCGCCGACGTCGAGCCGGTTATCGGGCGTATTGAGCCCCGCATGCATTTGCTCCTGCGCGAACGGCGCCTGACGCCAGCGGAAATACGACACGCAGCCCGCGCCGTGCGCGAACGCTTCCCAGCTCCACAGCCGCACCATGCCCGGCAGCGGCGCCGGGTTCCACTGCGCCCAGTTCACCGGCCCCGGCTGCTGCTCCATCACCCACAGCGGCAGCTTCGACATGCCGCGATACACGTCGTGATTGAACGACGCGAAATCCGGATGACCGGTACGCAACCAGCGCGCCTTGATGTCCGGCGCGAACCACTGTTCTTCGAGCGCGCCGAGCGGATAGCTGTCCCACGTCGCGACGTCGAGATCGGCCGCGACCTTGTAGTGATCGAACTCGGTGAAAAGCTGCATGAAGTTGTGCGCGACCGGCCGGCCCGGCGAATGCGCGCGAATGATCTCGACCTGCATGCGGTTGTAGCGCGCCACTTCGTCGGATGCGAAGCGCCGGTAGTCGAGCCGATGCGACGGATGCGCCTCGGTCACGGTGCCGACCGGCGCGTCGATTTCTTCGAAGCCGCGGTACTCCATGCTCCAGAACACCGTGCCCCATGCTTCGTTCAACGCCTGGATCGTGCGATAACGCGCCTTCAGCCACTCGCGAAAGCGCGCGAGCGCGGCCGGCGAATAGCTGACCACCGTGTGATGACAGCCGAATTCGTTATCGGTCTGCCAGAAAGCGACCGCCGGATGCTTGCCGTAGCGCTCGGCCACAGCCGTGCAAATACGACGAGACGCCTCGAAATACGCGGGCGACGAGAAGTCGTAATGACGCCGCGAGCCGAACGCGCGTGGGCGGCCATCGGCGCCGACCGGCAGGATGTCCGGATGACGATCGATCAGCCACTTCGGCGGTGTCGCGGTCGGCGTACACATGACGACTTTCAGGCCAGCCGCGCCGAGCACGTCGACGGCTCGATCGAGCCAGCCCCAATCGTATTCGCCGGGCGTCGGCTCGATGCGGCTCCACGCGAATTCTGCAATTCGCACCTGCTCGATGCCGAGCGCTTTCATCCGGCGCGCGTCGTCTTCCCACATCGACTCGGGCCAGTGCTCCGGGTAATAACAGACTCCTAAACGCATCCCTGTGTCCCCAATGTTCTTCAAGCGTAGTGTTCGACGGATTCGATCGACGCGGCCGCGAAGCCGTCCTCGGTAAACAGATGACAGGCGGTACGCGGCACCCGCAGGCTCGCGCGATCGCCTGGGGCGAGGCGCGTGTTGCCCGGCGCCTTCGCGATCAGCACGGCCCCGCCGGGTTGATCGAGGTGCACGTAGCTGTGTTCGCCAAGCTGCTCGACGAGCGATACGGTGCGCGCGAGCACGCCGTCTTGCGACGCGGCCGATGCATCGACGAACTCCAGATGCTCTGGACGCACGCCGAGCGTGACCGGCTGCGCTGGCTGCAAGCCCGCGCTGCTGACCGGCACGCGCACGTTCTCGCCGGTGTGATCGAGCGTGACGAGCACGCCTTGCACATCGAGCGAGGCCACCTTGCCCGGCAGGAAATTCATTCGCGGCGAGCCGATAAAGCCGGCCACGAAGCGGCTTTTCGGGCGGTGATACAACTCGAGCGGCGCGCCGATCTGGGCGATGCTGCCGTAGCGCTCGGTGTCCTTGCCCGAATGCAACAGCACGATCTTGTCGGCGAGCGTCATCGCTTCGATCTGATCGTGCGTCACGTAGACCACGCTCGCCTTCGCGAACTGCTTATGCAGGCGTGCGATCTCGACGCGCGTTTGTCCGCGCAAGGTTGCATCTAGATTGGACAGCGGTTCGTCGAACAGAAACACGCCGGGCTCGCGCACGATTGCGCGGCCGATCGCGACGCGCTGCCGCTGCCCGCCCGACAGCGCCTTCGGCTTGCGCTCGAGCAGTGCCTCGAGTTGCAGGATGCGCGCGGCTTCACGCACCTTGCGCTCGATTTCATCCTTCGGGGTCTTCGCGAGTTTCAGGCCGAACGCCATGTTCTCGAACACGCTCATGTGCGGAAACAGCGCATAGCTCTGGAACACCATCGCGACGCCGCGTTGCGCGGCCGGCACGTCGTTGACGATCTTCCCGCCGATCGACAGGTCGCCGTCGGTCACATCCTCGAGCCCGGCAATCATGCGCAGCAGCGTGGACTTGCCGCAGCCCGACGGGCCGAGAAACACGCAGAACTCGTTTTCACCGATGTCCAGATCGACGTTGCGAATCACCGGCGCACCGTCGCCATACGCCTTCTGCACGCCTCGTAACGAAATGCTCGCCATTGCATCGACTCCGTGATTTAATCGGCGCGAAGTCGGAGATTAAGCGCTTAATCAGCGCGACCGAAAAAATCGACCGCAAGGCGATCGTTGGGTCTGTCTCCGATATCGTTTTGTACTTGGTTGAGGGCAGATGTTGCCGCGCCTCGCGCCGCGATGCAAATGCCGGACAGCCATCCCAAATACTGACCTATCATGCCTACACTCAGCGAAGTCGCGCGTCATGCCGGCGTTACCCCGGCCACCGTGTCCAATGTGCTGCGCAATCGCGGCCGCGTCGGCGAAACGACCCGGCAACGCGTGCTCGATGCGGTCGCGGCGCTCGGCTATCGCCCGCATCTCGCCGCGCGCGCGCTCGCCGAAGGGCGCGCGCCGACGCTTGCGCTGATGGTGTCGAGCATCGCGAATCCGTTCTATCCGGAGTTCGCGCTCGCGGTCGAACGCGCCGCGCGCGCGAGCGGCCACTTCGTGATCATCTGCAATACGAACGAGGATCCGCTGAGTGGCCGCGCGTACCTCGACCAGATCGCCGGCACGCTTTCCGAAGGTGTGCTCGTGACCAACGCGAACCTGGATTTCGCCGATCTGCACAAGACCGAAGCGCGCGGCACACCAGTCGTGCTGTGCATGTGGGAGCGGCCCAGCGAGCCGCCCGGGTTGCCGTGCGTCGCGGTCGATTTCCGGCTGGCCGGCAAGCTGGCCGGCCAGCATCTGCTCGAACTCGGACATCGGCGCTGTGGTGCGATCGTCGGCAGCAAGGCGTCGGGCATTCACGCGGCGCGCTACGAGGGTTTCGTCGACGCGTTGCGCGCGGCCGGCGTGACGAGGAATCGCGTGCGGCACGCGCTCGACACGATCCACGGCGGCTACCTTGCGACGCGCGCGCTGCTCGAAGCCGATCCGCAGCTGAGCGCGATCTTCGCGACCAACGACCTGCCCGCGCTCGGCGCGATGCACGCGGCGGCGGACCTCGGCCTGCGCGTGCCGCACGATCTGTCTGTGATCGGCATCACCGACATCCAGCTCGCGCGCGAGTCGCGTCCCGCGCTGACGACGGTGGCGGTACCGACGGTCGAGGTAGCGGGACTTGCAGTGGAACTGCTGCGCGAGCTGATCGAGACGTCGTACGGGCAAGCTGGACGCGCCGTGGGGGAGGTGCCAGCGCACGTGCCGATGCGGATTTCGTCCGAGCCGAAACTGGTGGTGCGCGCATCGACGGCCGCGCCCCGCTCGCGTTGATGTGGCAGTAGCAGCCACGGCGCAACGTGTAGTCGCCGACGCTCAGCCGGCTTGCCGCGCATCAACTCGCGTGACGAGGCACACGCGCACCGACCGCCAACGCAATGCAGGCCAATACCGCGGACACCGCCGCGAACGCGACGTTGGCCCACAAATGCCCGACCCGGGTCGACAGCAGCGCTATGCCGACCGCCGGCAACGAGTTGCCGGTGTAACAGCACAGCAGATACGCCGATAGCAATTCGGCGCGTTGGTCCGCGGGCGCGATCCGGTTGACCTCCTGCAAGCTGCCGCGAAACCCGAGCGCGGCTGCGATGCCACACAACGCCGTCGCCGCGCTCAGCACCACGATCGACGCGGCGACCTGCGCCCACAGCAGCAACGCCAGACTCGGCGGCAACAGCCACAGACCGGCGAACATCGCGGTGCGGGCGGCGAGTTTCGACGTAACCATCACCGTGATCGTGCTCGCGGCGAACAGTTCGGCGACGAGCGCCCCGCTCAGCGCGGGGCTGTGCAGATGCATGCTGTTCGCGATCAGATTGGGCAGCAGCGCCGCGAAAAAGCCGAGCAGCGCGAAGGTCGCGAATGCGGTGACGGCAGGCACGACGAATGCCACGCGCAATCGCGCGGGTACGCCGATGCGTGGCGCGAACGACACCTGTGCAAACGTCCGGGCGCGCTCCTGCACGGTTTCGCATGCGAGCGCCGCCAACGCCGCGGTGACCAGAAGCGTCAACAGATAAACGACGAACACCGTGTGCAACGGCCAGGGCGCGAACTGCGCGAGCAGTCCGGTCAGCAGCGGTCCCACTCCGAGCCCGGCCAGATTGACCGCCGCGGCAAGACGGCTGGCGGGCGCCTTGTCGGCGCCGGCGTGCAATTCCGCGATCCACGCGGTCGCCGTGGCGGCACCGACGCCGATCGCCAGTCCGCTTGCCGCTCGGGCGACGAACAGCCACGTCGCATGCGTGGCGAATAGAAAGCACATCGTGCTCGCGATCGCGGCTGCGAGCACCAGCAGAGTGACCGATCGACGGCCGGCCTGGTCGGATACGCGACCGAATAAAAACAACGCGCCGAGATTGCCGATCACGTAGGTCGCGTACACGAGCGTGATCGTCAGCTCGGACAAGCCGAACCGGCGTTGATAGAGCGGATAAAGCGGCGTGACCATCGTGCTGCCCGCGTACAGAACGCCGATCACGAGGGCGGCGGCGCTCAGCGATGCGCGGGAGCCGAGTCGTCGCTGCCACCAATGCGAAGGCATGGGTCTCTCCGACAGGTTCACGTCCTGTCGACGCGAGCAAGTGCTGTTCCGCCGCGACCTCGCCTCCGGATTCAGCGAACCCCGAAAACGCGCGTTACGTGCCGCGAAATGTGTTTAAAAGCCATCGCTCAGGCTTCAAATAGCTTTCAGTCGATCCAGGACTTTCCCGAAGCCCAAACGCGCTGCTTCGCACCGCAACACGCCTTCAAAGCCTTACCACGCAAGCCTTACAGCCTGCACGCGGTGCGCCGCACGGCAATTTTCCGCTTTCACATTTCCTTGACGATCGGCTGCGCGCCTGCTGTACTAAATCAACCAAAGTGATTTAGGTGATTTCCTTCTGACCACGTCGAATCGAAGGGTCATCGCCGAACGTCGACCCAGCAACTTTGCAGTTTCGATCTATCAGCAGTCTCACACGTCGTTGCCAATAACTGGAGGAGCGTCTCATGAATCTGAATTCCCACAGGCGTCCTGTCGTCAGGACAATCGTGTCGATGTGTGCCGCGGCAGCGGCGCTGTGGTGCGCGAGCGCGAGTCAGGCCGCCGACCAGCCCGTCATCGGCCTGATCACGAAGACCGATACGAACCCGTTCTTCGTCAAGATGCGCCAGGGCGCGGACGCGACCGCGTCGAAAGACGGCGCGAAACTGATCACGGCCGCCGGCAAGTTCGACGGCGACAACGCGAGCCAGGTCACCGCGATCGAAAACATGATGACGGCCGGCGCGAAAGCGATCCTGATCACGCCGAGCGACACCAAGGCGATCGTGCCGAGCATCAAGAAGGCGCGCGCGGCCGGCGTGATGGTCGTCGCGCTCGATACGCCGACCGATCCGCAGGACGCGACCGACGCCCTCTTCGCGACCGACAACTTCAAGGCCGGCGTGCTGATCGGCAAATATGCGAAGGCCGCGCTGAACGGCAAACCCGCGAAGATCGCCACGCTCGATCTCGCACCGGGCGTGTCGGTCGGCGTGCTGCGTCACAACGGCTTCCTCGAAGGCTTCGGTGTCAAGGAAGGCGATGCGTCGATCGTCTGTAGCCAGGACACGCGCGGCGATCAGGCGAAAGGCCAGACCGCGATGGAAAACTGCCTGCAGAAGGCACCCGATATCAACGTGGTCTACACGATCAACGAACCGGCCGCGGCCGGCGCGTATCGCGCGCTGAAGGCAGCGGGCAAGGACAAGGGCGTGATGATCGTGTCGATCGACGGCGGCTGCGAAGGCGTGCGCAACGTGAAGGCCGGCGCGATCGCGGCGACCTCGCAGCAGTATCCGCTGAAGATGGCCTCGCTCGGCGTCAGCGCCGGCGTCGATTACGCGAAGACCGGCAAGAAGGTCTCCGGGTATCAGGACACCGGCGTCACGCTGATCACCGATAGACCGATGTCCGGCGTCGATAGCAAGGACACGAAGTTCGGCCTCGATAACTGCTGGGGCAAGTAACGCGCATTGCACAGCGGCCCGTTGCGCGTCGTAGCGGGCCGCCATCTGATTCGCCGCGTGACCTTCAGGTCACGCTCATGTACCGAGGACTGCCATCATGTCGACCCCTTCCGCGCCCGCCGGCCGCCCGCGCCCGTCATTCTCCGAGCATCTGCCATCGCTGACCGAAATCGGACCGTTGATCGCGCTGGTGCTGGCCTGCGCATTCTTTATTTCGCAGAGCAGCCGCTTTCTATCGTTCCAGAACCTGTCCCTGATCCTGCAACAGACGATGGTCGTCGCGGTCATCGCGATCGGCCAGACGCTGATCGTGCTGACCGGTGGCATCGATCTGTCTTGCGGCATGGTGATGGCCTTCGGCTCGATCATCATGACCAAGTTCGCGGTCGTGCTCGGCGTGCCACCCATTCTCGCAATCCTATGCGGCATCGGCGCCAGCACATTGTTCGGCTTACTGAACGGCCTGTTGATCACACGCATCAAGCTTCCCGCGTTCATCGTCACGCTGGGTACGCTGAACATCGCGTTTGCGCTCACGCAGATCTACTCGAACGCGGAAAGCGTGTCGAACCTGCCCGACGCGATCATGTTCTTCGGCAGCACGTTCAGGCTCGGACCGGCGGAAGTCACGTACGGCACCGTGCTGACGCTGCTGATGTATCTGGCCACGTGGTTCGTGCTGCGCGACACGGTGCCCGGCAGGCATCTGTACGCGCTCGGCAACAACGCCGAGGCCGCGCGGCTGATGGGCCTGTCGTCGCAGCGGATTCTGCTGATCGTCTACACGCTCGCCGGCGCGATCTATGGCATCGCCGCGCTGCTGTCGGTAGCGCGCACCGGCGTCGGCGATCCGCAGGCCGGGCAAACCGAGAATCTCGACAGCATCACCGCGGTCGTGCTCGGCGGCACGAGTCTGTTCGGCGGACGCGGATCGATCGTCGGCACCTTGCTCGGAGCGCTGATCGTCGGCGTGTTCCGTAACGGCCTGACGCTGATCGGTGTGTCATCGGTGTACCAGGTCTTGATCACCGGCATCCTCGTGATTCTCGCGGTCGCCGCCGATAAACTCTCGCACCGCGGCCGTTGATCCCGCACAGGAGCCTTGTCATGCTGACCTCCACCTCCCCTTCCACGTCCGCCGCGATGCCGGTTCTGCAAGCACGCGGACTCGTCAAACGATATGGCAACGTGACCGCGCTCGACGGTTGCGATTTCGAAGTGCTGCCCGGCGAAATCCTCGCGGTGATCGGCGACAATGGCGCGGGCAAATCGTCGCTGATCAAGGCGCTTTCCGGCGCGACGGTGCCCGACGAAGGCGAGATTCTGCTCGACGGCAAACCAGTCAAGTTCCGCAGTCCGCTCGACGCGCGCGCGCAAGGCATCGAGACCGTGTACCAGGAACTCGCGGTTGCGCCGGCGATGAGCATCGCCGAAAACCTGTTTCTCGCCCGCGAATTGCTGAAGCCAGGCTGGCGCGGCTCGCTGTTCAAGATGATCGACAAGCGCCGCATGCTCGACGAAGCGACCGCGGCCATGAAAGACTTGCAAATCGGCATCCGCTCGATGCGCCAGGCGGTCGAAACGCTGTCCGGCGGCCAGCGCCAGGGCGTCGCGGTGGCACGCAGCGCGGCGTTCGCGCGCCACGTCGTGATTCTGGACGAGCCCACCGCCGCGCTCGGCGTGAAGGAAGGCAACATGGTGCTCGAACTGATCCGGCGCGTGCGCGATCGTGGTTTGCCGGTGATCCTGATCAGCCACAACATGCCGCACGTGTTCGAGATCGCCGACCGCATCCATATTCAGCGGCTCGGCCGGCGCGCGGCGCTCGTCAATACGAAGGACGTGCACATGTCGGAAGCGGTCGCGATCATGACCGGCGCGAAGAAAGCCGACGTGAAGGCAATCGCGTGACGCGCCGCTCAACCCGCTGAGCCACGAGGCCGATACACGACGATGGACACCTCCAGCACCAGCCCGCGCTCGCCGGTCAAACGCACGGTCGGCTCGAACCAGGTCGGCATGCGGCAATTCAACGAGCGGATCGTGCTGCAAACGATCCGCTTGCATGGCCCGCTGCCGAAGGCCGAGGTCGGCCGCCTCACGCGTCTTTCGATGCAGACGGTGTCGATGATCGTCGATCGGCTGATCGCCGACGGCCTGCTCGAAAAACAGGCGCGCGTGCGCGGCAAGATCGGCCAGCCGTCGGTGCCGATCGCGCTGCGCGCGGACGGCGCGTACACGATCGGCATCAAGGTCGGACGCCGCAGTCTCGACGTGCTCGCGATGGACTTCGCCGGGCGCATCGTGTGCCGCGACGTGTTCGAGTATGCGTATCCCGACCCGCGAACGCTGTTCCCCGCGCTCGAAAGCAAACTCGCGCGCGTGAACCAGACGCTCGGTGCGAAGGCCGGCAAAGTGGTTGGCGTCGGCGTCGCGGCGCCGTTGTGGCTCGGCGGCTGGCGCGACTTTCTCGGCGCGCCGCCCGGCGCGCTCGAAGCCTGGAACGACATCGATCTGCGCGCGCGCATCGCAACGATAAGCGGCCTGCCCGTCGAGTTCGCCAAAGACACCACGGCCGCGTGCGCGGCCGAACTCGTGATGGGCCAGGGGCGCGGCATCCACAACTTCCTGTATCTGTTCGTCGGCACGTTCATCGGCGGCGGACTCGTGATCGACGGCCGTCTGCATGGCGGTCCGCACGACAACGCCGGCGCGGTCGGTTCGATCCCGCTGCGCGAAGGCAGCGCACGCAAACCCGCGCGGCAGTTGCTGCACGCGGCATCGGGCTTCGTGCTCGAACAACTGTTCAGCGACGCGGGCGCGCCGGCCGCCGCGGCGCACGATCATCGCGCACTGTCGCCCGAGTTGTGGCGGCATACCGAGCAATGGCTCGATAGCGCATGCCCGGCGATCGCAAACGCGCTGACCAACGCGGCCGCGCTGCTCGATCTCGAAGCCGTCGTGATCGACGGCGAGTTCGACCGGCTATTGTTGCGCGAGATCATTCGCCGCACCGAGCGCGTGCTCGATCGTTTCGAATGGGAAGGGATGGTGCGGCCGCAATTGCTGGAAGGCGCGATCGGCGCCGACGCCCGCGCGATGGGCGGTGCGATTCTGCCGCTCTATGGGCATTTCGCACCGGTCCATGAGCTGTTTCTGAAGCCGGCGGCGTCGGAGGCGGGTTTTGACGAGCGGTAAGCGGTTCAGTGCGCGGCAACTTTCGTCGCTGCTGGCGTCGCTTGCGCCGGCACCGTCGTCACGGTTTTCTGAACCGGCTTATCGAGCAACGGCTGCAACGCCGGAGCCATCGACTTCAGCAACTGCACCGCCAGCGCACTCGTGAAGTCGTAACGCGCGGCGTAGGGCTCGTGCACCCACGCGGTCAGCGTGCCGTAGAAGCGGTCGCCGAGCGCGAACACGAAGGTCGCGCTGCGATTCACCTTGCGCGACTCGATCAAGCGCGCGCCCTTCGCATACACGTTCAAGCGCTGATCGCCGGTGCCGGTCTTGCCATAGACTTCGAGCGTTTCGCCGTTCGGGAACGTCATGCCTTGCGCGAGGCGCCTCGCGGTACCCCCCGTCACGACATCACGCAACAGCATCCGTACCTCGCTCGCGATCTCCGGCGACACCTGCTGCTGCGGCGCGACCACCGCGCGCCGGAAATGCGTTTCGTACGGCGTATCCTTCGCGAAGTCGATTTGCGTCAGCGTTTCGGTCGGCACCTTGTTGCCGCCGTTCGCGATCACGCCGATCAGTTGCGCGAGCGCCGCCGGACGATCGCCCGACGCGCCGATCGCCGCCGCATACGACGGCGTCAGCGATGCGAACGGATAGCCGAGCGCCTGCCACGATTTGCCGATCGCGTCGAACGCGCGCAGTTCGACCATGCGCTTGATGCGGCGATCCTGAGTCGCGTGATAGCGCGTCTTGAAGAGCCACGAGTAGGTGGACAGTCGCACGTCCTGGCTTGCGGTTTCGATCTGCGCGAGCGTCGCATCGGGATGCTTGCGCAGATAATTCAGCGTCCACAGTTCGAGCGGATGCACGCTGGAGATATAGCCGCGGTCGTTCAGGTTGAAGCGGTTGATGCCGTACTTGTCGTACAGATTCGCAAGGTCTTCGTCGTCGAGCATCGAAGCCGACGGGGTGTTCTTCAGCGCCGCGTACATCATCTTGTTGAACCAGGCGTTCGATTGATCCGGCGCGACGCTGCGCAAAGCGGTCGCCACTTTCGGCGGCGATTTGCGCACGCCGAGAAGCAAGAGCGTGATCTGCTGATCGGGCGTCTTGCCGTGATACTTCGTGTAGAAACGCTTCATGTACACGCGGCTTTCCTGATCGGCGAAACGCGTCAGATACATCTTGCGGGTCGCTGTATCGCCGAGCCATTCCGACGACGGCCCGGTGGTCTGCACCATTTCATAGTGCACGATATCGCGCATCAGGCGCACGAACACGAGGTTCACCGAATGCTGGAACGCACGATGCACGGTCAGGATGCGGCTGTTGTCATCGGACTCGAAGTTCGTGAAGGTCTGCGCGCCGCCGCCCGTAAAGAACGTTTCGCCGGGGCTCGCCGAGTATTTACGCTCGACGGCGGCGTCGAGCATCGGCTGCAGCGAGTGATCGCGCGTGTGCAGCAGATAGTCGATCGCCCAGCGCGTCAGCCGATCGTTCGGATCGGGCGTGACTGCTTTCAGCTCGGCATTGCTCAGCGAGGCGTAACGGGTGTGCAGATCTGTGACGATCTGCAGATACGTGATGACGGTGCGCAGTTTCGCGGTCGAACCCAGGTTCAGGCGCGCGCCCGAATTGATGTCGAACGGCTGGTTCACGCTATCGGTCTGCACGCGCACGAGGTTCGCGTCGCCGTGCCGTTCGAAAAGCGTGAAGCTGTAGGCGATATGCGTCGGATCGTCGGACCCGCGCAGCATTTCGTAGCCGACGAGCCCCGCGGCCTTCGCGCCGTCTTTGGTCGCGGCGGCGGCGAGGCGCTCGGCGACGGCCTGTTGCACATCATTGTTCAGCGTGCCTGTGGCCTGCACGTCGAGGCGGTCCAGTTCATAGAAGCTGCGCACACCGAGCGCGGCGAGCAGATGCGAGCGCATCGACGTCACGGCCTTGCGCGACACGAACGAACCGAGATCCGGCGTGCTGCGCGGCGCGCGATGCAGTTCGACATGCGCCGCCAACGCCGCGTCGCGCAACTGCGCGGTGATCACGCCGCCACTCGCGAGCAGCCGCAGATAGCTGTCGGTCAGCCGTTCGAGCTCGGGATAGCCGCGCTGCAGGAAAAACGACGGCGCGCGCTGCGCAATCATTAGCGACAGCACTTCGCGAAACGCCAGGCCCTGGTCGGGCAGATTCGCGTCGGTCGACGGCGCCTTCAGCAGACGGTTGGTCTCGCGGAAATCGCGCCCATACCAGGCGGCGAGACCATCGCCGATCCCGTTGATTTCGCCGACGCCGGGCTGCGCGGCGAGCGGCACCGAGTTCAGATAGTGCACGACGATCTGTTCGCGCGCGGGCAGTGTTTGCGGTCCGTTCAGATAAGCGCGCACCGACGCCGACGCGATTTGCCGCAGCTTTTCAGGCGGCGTCGCGGTGCGGCCGCCCGCCGAGTGACGGAATTTCTCGATCTGCGTTGCGAGCGTGCTGCCGCCCGGCGTCTGCTGATGACGATTGAAAACGCGCGCGCCCTGGTCGACGAGCGCGCGGCTGAAGCGCCCCCAGTCGATCGCCGGATTGCGGTTCGGCTGACCCGGATCGAGCAGATAGCGGTCTTCGATGAACAGCAGCGAGTTCACGACGAGCGGCGGAATCGCGTCGAAGCTGTCGTACACGCGGCCCGGAAACTGAGCGCTGTATAGCGGCACGCCAGTGCCGTCGAACAATTGCAGGCCTGCCGTGTCTTTTTCGTCGTAAGGCAGGAACAGGCCATCATCGGCCAGCGACAGCATGCGTTCTGAATCGCGCGCCTGCGAGCTGATTTCGAAGCCATGCTGCAACAGGCGCTGCTGAATGGCAGGCAACAGCGCGTAGCCGAGGCGCGCGTCGTACGGGCCCTTGTCGGCTTGCGGAAAGCGGATGGAATGACTGGGACCGTCGGCGACCGAGAAACCGACGTCGCGGGTCAGCTCGGAAAGGTAGCGCGCCTGCAGCCGCGAGGTCTCGATCTCGATCTGCACGAGCCGCGCAATCAGCGCCATCGCGAGCAGGAAAAACGCGGCCAGGCCCCATTTGAGCCAACGCCAACTCCGCACGGTCACGGTGCTGGTCGCGCGAAGCGGAAACCGAAGCGGTGGCCGATTCATGGCTGCTCTCCCCGAGCGATGGCCAGGATGTCCAGCCTGGCTCAGTTGATATAAACCAGTGTAGCTCGGAACGAGAAACCGTCATCGGCTCAGATTGACGCGACAGTGTCGCGGCTACAACATCCGCTGGCGTCGAATGACAAAACGCGAACCGGCATGAGATATTGAAGGACTTTTCACCCGAATACCAAACCGCCTTTTCGGGCGGTTTTGCCGTTTCTGGCGGCGCTTGCCGAAACAAAGTCGCTTTTTGGCTGGCATTCTTACCGGCAACCGGGCGAACGGCCGAGCAAGCCGGTGGCGGTGCGGCTAAGCTCGTATTTTCGTCTGCGTCCGTTGTGTCTGTGCGCGCAACAGCGCGATGAACCGCTCCGCCGGCGGCGACAGCACGCCGCCCTTGCGCGTGACGATGCCGAAAGTCTGCGATGGCGATTTGAGCCTGACCGGCACGACGCGCAGCATCTTGTGCCGTACGAACGGCCCGGCAATCGCGCTCGGCAGCAGCGAAACGAGTTCGGCGCTGCTTTGCAGCAGTGCCACTGTCACGAAAGTGGAAGCCGTCGAAATCGGATTGTCGGGCATGTCGAGGCCGGCGAGATCCAACTCGCGTTCGAGCAGCGCATGCAGCGGCATATGTGACGGATACATGACCCAGCGATGCCCGCCGAGCTCGCTCAACGTCATCTCGCGACGCGGCAACGGCGCATGCTGATACCCGACCACCACCGCCAACGGCTCGTCGCCGAGCGGACGATACTGATACTTCGACGGATCGGCCGCGACCGCCGCGCGGCCGATCACCAGATCGAGCCGGCCGTCGTCGAGCTGCGCGAGCATCCGCGCGCTGGTGTCTTCGACCACCTCGATCGACAGACCCGGTTGCGCCGCATGCAACTGGTTCAGCGCGGGCACCACGCAGTCGGGAATCGCGCCCATGATCGCGCCGAGCGCGAGCCGCCCGCCACGCCCCGAACGTATTTCCGCGACGTCCTGACACAGCGCGGTGAGGTCCGACGTCACGACGCGCGCATAGCGGATCACGCAATGGCCGAGCTGGTTCGGGACCATGCCGCTTTTCGAGCGCTCGAAAAGCGGCGCGTCGAGCATCGATTCGAGCTCCTGCAGCGCCTTGCTCGCCGCCGATTGCGTCATCGACATCACGCCGGCCGCTTTGTGCAGCGATTTGTGATCGTCGAGCGCGATCAGCAGATGCAGCTGCTTCATGCGCAGCTTCGACAGCAGGACGTTGAGCGTGTCTTTCATTGTGCGGGTGAGTCGCAAAAGCGATCACGATATGGAAACAATTCAATATACCTGCGACGCCCGGGGCCGTATAGTCGCCGCAGGAGACATTCATCCAGTTGCGCCGCTCGCTCGCGGGCTCGAGCGCAATCCTTCCATCCCAGCACGGACCACATCGCCATGAGCCAAGCGTCACACTCCCCCGCCCTGCGCGGCGTCTTCCCCGTCGTGCCGACGATCTTCGACGACGCCGGCCGCCTCGATCTCGAAGGCCAGAAGCGCTGTCTCGATTTCATGATCGACTCCGGCTCGAACGGCCTGTGCATTCTCGCGAACTTCTCCGAGCAGTTCGCGCTGTCCGACGACGAGCGCAGCACACTGATGCATCTCTCGCTCGAACACGTCGCGGGCCGTGTGCCGGTGATCGTCACGACCACGCACTTCAGCTCGTACCAGTGCGCGGAGCGCAGCCGCGCCGCGCAGGCCGCGGGCGCCGCGATGGTGATGGTGATGCCGCCGTATCACGGCGCGACGATCCGCATCGGCGAGCGCGGCATCTACGAGTTCTATCGCACGGTGTCCGATGCGATCCAGATTCCGATCATGATCCAGGATGCGCCGGTCAGCGGCACGCCGTTGTCCGCGCCGTTCCTCGCTCGCATGGCGCGCGAGATCGACAACGTGTCGTACTTCAAGATCGAAACGCCACAGGCCGCCAACAAGCTGCGCGAGCTGATCGAACTGGGCGGCGACGCGATCGTCGGTCCGTGGGACGGCGAGGAAGCGATCACGTTGATGGCCGATCTCGATGCGGGCGCGACCGGCTCGATGACGGGCGGCGGTTATGCCGATGGCATCCGCCTGATCATCGATGCCTATGCGGCCGGCGATACCGAGGGCGCCGCCGCGCACTATCAGCAGTGGCTGCCGCTGATCAACTACGAGAACCGCCAGGGCGGCCTCGCATCGTGCAAGGCGCTGATGAAGGAAGGCGGCGTGATCGCGTCGGACGCGGTGCGTGATCCGCTGCCGCAAATGCATCCGGCGACGCGCGAAGGGCTGTTGAAGATCGCGCGCCGGCTCGATCCGCTGGTGTTGCGCTGGGGTCGATAACACACGTTGAAATGCAGCGGGGCGCCCGCCGACGTGCGGGCTTCCGCGGGCTGGACGGCGACACGCGATTGCCGCTAACCTAGGGCGTGTCCACGAGCTCGCGCCCCATGCAAAGTTTCTACGAAGCCACCGTCACTCGCTCCTGCGCCTATGCGCCCCTCAACGGTCGACGCAGCGCGCACGTCTGCATCATCGGCGGCGGACTCGCGGGACTCTCCACCGCGTTGGGACTCGCCGAGCGCGGCGTCGAAGACGTCGTCGTGCTCGAAGCACAGCAGGTCGGCTTCGGCGCATCGGGACGCAACGGCGGCTTCGTGTTCGGCGGCTACAGCCTCGATTGCGCCGACCTGCTGAAGACGCTCGGGCCGGCACGGGCGCGTGAACTCTATGCGCTGACCACCGACGCGGTCGAGCTGATGCGCAAACGCATTGCGCGCTATCGGATCGATTGCGACGCAACCGATGCCGGCGTGATCCTCGCGAACCGGTTCGACGAACCCGGGCGCCTCGAAGCGCAACGGCGTCTGATGCGCGATTCGTTCGGCGTCGACTGGGAACCGATCGCCGCCGACGAACTCGCCGCGCAACTGAAAACGAGCCGCTATCACGGCGGACTGTTCGAGCGCAACGCGTTTCATTTTCATCCGCTCAAGTACGTCCTCGGCGTCGCCGCGGCGGCCGCGCACGCGGGCGTGACGATCCACGAGCGCTCGCCGGTCGTCGGCTTGCGGCGCGACGGCGCGGGCTTCGTTGTCGAGACACCGCAAGGTGCGCTCGACGCCCGTCATGTCGTGATGGCGGGCGGCGGCTATGCGCGCAACGTGTATGCGCGCGTCGAGCGCGCGGTGCTGCCGATCGCCACCTACGTGATGGCGACCGAGCCGCTCGGCGAACGCTTGCACGACGCGATCGCGACGCGCGCCGCGGTCTACGACACCCGTTTCGCATTCGACTACTACCGGCCGCTGCCCGACACCCGCATCCTGTGGGGCGGCCGCATCTCGGTGCGTAATCGCGAGCCCGAGGCGATCGCGCGTCTGTTGCGGCAGGACCTGCTGAAGGTCTATCCGCAGCTGCGCGACGTACGCATCGAGCATGCGTGGGGCGGACTAATGAGCTACGCGCGGCACAAGATGCCGCAGATCGGCCAAAGCACGGACGGCGTCTGGTACGCGGTCGGTTTCGGCGGACACGGCATGGCGCCGACCACGGTGTCGGGCGAATTGCTGGCCGCGGCGATCTGCGGTGAACGGCCGGTGCCCGATGCATTCGCGAGCTTCGGCCTCACGCGCACATACGGCGCGCTCGGTCTCGCGGCCGCGCAGCTCACGTACACCGCGATGCAAACACGCGACGCCCTCGCCGCGCGCCGCCGGCCCACGCGACCGGTCGCGTAAGCGCCACGCAAGCTCCTTCGAAATACCTGCACCGATGCCCGAGACCCGCGCCAGAGGCCCATTTCACCATGCTAGAATGCGCCGTCACTGCCGCTCGAAACCACAATGAAAAAGGGAAGCAAGGCCGCCGAGCCTGATACCAACGGCATCGTGTCGGGCGCGCCGCACGCCGACGCGCGACGTACCGACGCCAAGCGAGCCGACGCCAGCCGTGTCAACACCCGGCGTGCGGACGCCCCACGCAAATACGATCCCGAGCAGACGAAGCGCAACATCCTCGACGTCGCGACCCAGGAGTTCTCCGCGATGGGACTGACGGGCGCACGCGTCGACGCGATCGCGGAGCGCACGAACACCACCAAGCGCATGCTGTACTACTACTTCGGCAGCAAGGAAGGGTTGTACCAGGCGGTGCTGGAAAAGGTGTATGGAGACATTCGCGCGCTCGAACAGGATCTGCACATCAGCGAACTTGATCCGGTCGAGGGCATGCGCGCGCTGGTCGAATTCACGTTCGACTACCACGACCGGCAGCGCGACTTCGTGCGCCTCGTGACCATCGAAAACATTCACGGCGCGAAGTACGTCGAGCAGGTCAAGACGTTCAAAGGACGCAACGTCACTGTGATTCACACGATCGAGGATCTGCTCGCGCGCGGCATCGCGTCCGGCCAGTTCCGCAGCGATATCGATCCGATCGATCTGCATCTGATGATCAGTTCGCTGTGCTTTCATCGCGTGGGCAACCGGCATACGTTCGGCACCGCGTTCGGGCGCGATCCGTCGCATCCTCGATTGCGCGCGCGGCATCGGGCGATGATCGTCGATGCGATCTTGCGGTTCGTGAAGAAGGACGATTGAGGCCGCTTGCGTAGCGACCGGCTGAAAATGAAAAACGGGATGTGGCTTTCACCACATCCCGTTTTTGCTTCGACACCCGTCACCTGAAGCGACGTCTCAACAGGAAGCCTCAATCCGCCAGCACGATCCGCTTGATATCGCCGACGATGAAGATATACGACAGCGCGCCGATCAACGCGATGACACCAATGAACACCAGCGCACCGACGAACGAACCGGTCGCCGCGACGATCAGGCCCACCACCAGCGGGGTCACGATACCCGCCAGATTCGCGGCGAAGTTGAAGATGCCGCCGGTCACACCAAGCAGGCCCTCGGGCGCGATATCCGACACCAGCGTCCAGCCGAGCGCGGCCATACCTTGCGCAAAGAATGCCACCGACAGAATCGCGATCACGACCACGTTGCTCTCGACATAGTTGGCGAGAATGATCGTCGATGCGAGCAGCAAACCGGCGATGATCGGCAGCTTGCGCGCGACGTTCGGCGATTTGCCACGACGCAGCAGCCAGTCGGAAAACACACCGCCGAACATCACGCCGATCGACGCCGCAATGAACGGCATGATCGCGAAGAAGCCGATCTTCAGCCACGCCATATGACGCTCGGTGGCGAGATACGTCGGGAACCACGTGAGGAAAAATACCAGCGTCGAATTGCCCGCGAACTGGCCGAGGCAGATGCCGGTCAGCTGACGATGCTTGAGCAGCTGGCCGATCGTGCGCCATTGAAAGCCGCTCGTCTTCGATGCCGCCGCATCGGCCGCACCCGCGACATCCTTGTGGCGTTGCGTGAGACCGCCGCCCGCCTCGATATAGTCGAGCTCTTCCTGATTCGCCGACGGATGATCGCGCGGCTCGCGATACATCAGCCACCACACCACGCCAAACGCGATACCGACGCCGCCGACCACGAGAAACAGCGAGCGCCACCCAAACGCGCCCATCAGCATGAACAGGAACGGGCTGAAAAACGCGAGGCCGATATATTCGCCGACCGTGTAGGTGCCGGTCGCCATCGCGCGTTCGCTTTGGGGAAACCACGTGGCGACCACGCGGCTATTGGTCGGGAAGCACGGTGCTTCCGAAACGCCAAGGCCGAGACGGAACGCGAACAGGCCGGCGATGCCACCCACGAGCCCCTGCGCGAGCGTGCACAGTGACCAGAACGTCATCGACAGGAAGTACGTGAGCTTGCTGCCGAAGCGGTCGAGAAACAGGCCGCCCGGAATCTGCGAAGCCACGTAGCTCCATGAAAACACGGAGAACAGCAGGCCCATCAGCGCGGCGTTGATGCCAAGCTCCTTCGTCAACTGCGGCGCCGCGATGCCCAGAACGGTGCGGTCGAGATAGTTGATCATCGTGCCGACTGCGAGCAGTCCGAGGATCTGATAACGGGCTTTCGAACGGCGCGCGGGGCTGGCCGACTTGCTCTGCGCGGGCGAGCCCGCGGAACTGGATTGGAACGATTGCGTCATGTCGTACTGGTCTCCTCGATCAGCTTGGATGCCGGTCTCTACGCCGCCGGTTAGCGTTGCAACAGCGATTGAAAATGGGTGTAGACGCGCTCGGCGTCCGGCTCGAGCCCCGTAAAAATGCGCATCGCGTCGACCGCCTGGTAGACCGCCATGCCGCCGCCGCTCAGCGTGCGGCAGCCGAGCGCCTCGGCTGCCTGCAGCAGCGCCGTGCGAATCGGGAAATAGACGATGTCGGCAACCCACAGGTCGCGGTGCAGCAATTCGGCCGGCAGCGGCAGGCCGGGCATTTTAGCCATGCCGGTCGGCGTCGCGTGAATCAGCCCTTGGGCGGCGGCGAGCGATTCTTCGAGCGAGGTGCCCGCGCTGACCTTGGCTTTCGGGAAACGCGCCTGCAATTCGTCGGCGAGCGATTGCGCGCGGCCGGCATCGACGTCGAACAGCGTCAGCGACTGCGCGCCCATGTTCAGCGCCGCGTGCGCGACCGCCGCGCCGGCGCCGCCCGCGCCCAGTTGCACGACGCGTTCCAGCGACACGTCCGGCAGGCCGCGTTGAAACGCGCGCGCGAAACCGGACCAGTCGGTGTTGTGACCGATACGCTTGCCGTCCTTGAACAGCACGGTGTTGACCGCGCCGAGCGCGCGGGCGTCGTCGGACAGTTCATCGAGCAGCGGAATCACCGCCTGCTTGCACGGATAGGTGATGTTCAGGCCGTTGTAACCCATCCGTTCGGCCGCGGTCAGCAGCTCCGGCAGTGCGGCGGTATCGAGCTTCTGCGCATCCAGATCGATGCGTCGGTACACGTAATGCAGACCAAGTTTGCTGCCCTCTTCCTCGTGCATTGCGGGCGTGAGCGAACCGCTGATGCCCGAGCCGATCAGTCCGACCAGAAAGGACTGGGGCGTGGCCCGCAAACTCGCCTGCGCATTGGCCAACGCGGTGATCTGCGCGTCGGACCGGGGATTTTCCTGAGTGTTCGCTTGAGTGTTCGCTTGAGTGTTCATTTGGCCGCCCTATTCTTAAGAATCGTCGCCATCCGTTCCAGCGCGAGCACATAGCCCTGCGTGCCGCAGCCGACGATGATCGCGTCCGCCACCGCCGACACGTACGAGTGATGCCGGAACGCTTCGCGCCGATGCACATTCGAAATATGCACCTCGACGACGGGCTTTTCGATCGCCGTCAGCGCGTCGGCGATCGCGACCGACGTGTGCGTGTACGCGGCCGGATTGATCACGATGCCGTCGACCTTGGTGCGCGCCGCGTGCAGCCAGTCGATCAGTTGATGCTCGGCGTTCGACTGGCAGAAGTCGATCGCGAGATCGAGGCGCTCGCCCGCGTCGCGGCACAGCTTCGCGACGTCGTCGAGCGTTTCCGAGCCATAGATGGCCGGCTCGCGCGTGCCCAGCAGATTGAGGTTCGGTCCGTTCAGGACCAGTACGGAGGCAAAGCTCATGACAACGACTCCCACAAAATAAAGCGCGACTCGAACCGCGGCACTCGCGACGGTTCTTCGACGCATGGCGAAGTGTGCGCTCATCGGCCGTCACCGTCATTCGGGGTTTCTACGAATTTGTACCATCTAGTTAGTTTGTATAGACTATCGAAACTCCCAGCTAGTGTGGGGCATTCTGGTCCGCGTCTTGCTACAGTGCGTAACGAAGTAGCTCATTTTGCGCATTGCAGCAAGCCCGGTAGGCAGCCTCCATAGGCGCGCCGCAGTGGTTTGTCTCCTTGTTTCCCCTTCGTTTGTCCGTCTTTGCAGGAGCCGTTCATGCAACGTTCGATAGCCACCGTGTCGATTAGCGGCACCCTCGTCGAGAAGCTGAGCGCGATCCGCGCGGCAGGCTTCGAAGGTGTCGAAATCTTCGAGAACGACCTGCTGTATTTCGACGGCTCGCCGGCCGACGTGCGCCGCATCGCCGACGACCTCGGCCTGAAGATCATGCTGTTCCAGCCGTTTCGCGATTTCGACGGCGTCAGTCCCGAGCGGCTCGAGCGCAATCTCGACCGCGCGAAGCGCAAGTTCGACGTGATGCACGAGTTGGGCACGGACCGCATTCTCGTGTGCAGCAACGTGTCGCCCGAGACGATCTGCGACGACTCATTGATGATCGACCAGTTGGGCGCGCTGGCGCGCGCGGCCGAAGCGGCCGGCGTGATCGCCGGTTACGAGGCGCTCGCTTGGGGCAAGCACGTGAAGACCTATCGCCACGCGTGGAAGCTCGTCGACGCCGTGAACCATCCGAGCCTCGGGCTCGTGCTCGACAGCTTTCATACGCTTTCGCTGAACGACACGCCCGACGCGATCGCCGACATTCCCGGCGAGCGCATCGCGTTCGTGCAGATCGCGGACGCGCCGAAGCTCGCGATGGACGTGCTCGAATGGAGCCGCCACTACCGCTGCTTCCCCGGCCAGGGCGACTTCGACCTCGCGAACTTCACCGCGCAGGTCGTCAAAGCCGGCTACAAGGGCCCGCTCTCGCTGGAAATCTTCAACGACGGCTTTCGCGCCGCCCCCACCACGATTACGGCCGCCGATGGCCATCGCTCGCTGCTGTTCCTCGAAGAGCAAACTCGTGCGCTGCTCGAAGAGCAGCAGCAGCCGCAGAAAACGACGGGCGACCTGTACCGCTCGCCCGCCGCACCCGCGCACGTCGGCTATCAGTTCCTCGAATTCGCGGTCGATCACACCACCCGCGCGCAACTCGCCGACTGGCTCGGCAAGCTGCGCTTTCGCCAGGCCGGCCAGCATCGTTCGAAGGACGTGACGCTGTATCAGCACGGCGCGGCATCGATCGTGCTGAACGCGGAGCCCGATTCGTTCGCGAACGCGTTCTTTCAGCAGCATGGCTTGTCGCTGTGCGCATCGGCGTTTCGCGTCGACGACGCGAGCCAGGCGTTCGAGCGCGCCGCCGGCTTTGGCTACTCGCCGTTCTCCGGCCAGATCGGGCCGAACGAGCGCGTGCTGCCAGCCGTGCAGGCACCGGACGGCAGCCTCAACTATTTCGTCGACGAAACGCCGGATCAGCCCACGCTGTTCGAGGCCGATTTCGTGCTGACTGACATCAACGGGCCGACCGAGGTGGGACCGCTCGAGCGCATCGATCACGTGTGCCTGTCCGTGCCGGCGAGTGCGCTCGACACGTGGGTGCTGTTTTTGCGCACCGCGTTCGGCTTCCAGGCCGAGCCGGGGGTGCTCGTGCCCGATCCGTACGGCCTCGTGCGCAGCCGCGCGCTGCGCAGCGCCGACGGCTCGGTGCGGATCGCGCTGAATGCATCGGTGGATCGCCACACGGCGGTGGCCGAGGCGCTGCACACGTATCACGGCTCAGGACTGAACCACGTCGCTTTCAGTACCGGCGACATCTTCAGCGCGATCTCCGAATTCGTCGCCGACGGCGTGCCGATCCTGCGCATTCCGCGCAATTACTACGACGACCTCGCGGCCCGCTACGCGCTGTCCGACACGCTGCTCGAAGCGATGCGCGCGAACAATATCCTGTACGACCGCGACGAACGCGGCGGCGAGTTCTTCCACGCTTATACGGAGCAACTCGACCAGCGCTTCTTCCTCGAAATCGTCGAGCGGCGCGGTGGTTATGACGGCTACGGCGCGGCCAATGCGGCGGTGCGGCTCGCGGCTCAGGCACAGCGCCGCAAGTAACGGGCAGGCAGACACCCCAGGCACGGCGGCGGCTTCGTCATTGGCAAGTCGCCGCGACGATACAGGATTTGGTGTTTCAGGCACGCGATTTGCGCGCTCGATCGGTCAGTTCGCCGTCTCGATATAATGGCGGCTGTTTTGGGGTCCAGCCCGCGCGACGCGTGGACCCGCGGCCGAATCGCCGAATCAACGCCAGGAGAGATATGAAGAAGTTCGCTGCAGTCCTGTCCCTTTCGCTGCTTCTCAACGCTTGCGCGTATTTCCAGAAAGACCCCGATTCCGGCGAACCCGTCACGGACACGACGACGCAGCGTTCCGTCGACGACGTGGTCGCCTGTCTGACGCAGTTGGCCAATCACCACAACGCCGCGTTCAAGTCGACCGGCATCCCGCAAGGCCAGATGCTCGATTTCGGCGACTCGAACATCATCAAGGTACGCAGCGACAACGGCGCGACAACTTACCGTTTCTATGCGGGCAAGCGTCATGTAAGCAATCTGTGGATCGAATCGGCAGCCAAGACCTGCGCGCCATAAGGCTTGGTGGCGCATAAAGGCGAAGTTGCGGGGGCCGGAATCTGACCCATTGCAACGTTCATGTCACGGTGTTACAGGACAATGGAGTCTTAAGAATCGTTTAAGACTTCGTCCGCAACATCCCCGGACATGTCCCCGCACGAGGTGCGCTCCATAATGAACCAGCCCGAACCGAATACCAACGAAACGCCGGCCAAGCGGCCCACTATCCTGCGCCGTCTGTTGAGCCATCACGAACTCGCGACGCTGCTGCTGCTGTTGCACGCACCGATCGATGCATCCGCAAAACCCGAAATTCCGCAGCTTTACGAAGCAGGTCTCGTCGAGACCGTTTCGAACGACGCGGGCACGCAGCATATCCGCCTGACGTCCGAGGGTAATGCGGTGTTGCGGGGGCTTGGAGTGAAGTAAAGCACGACCATCGTAACGATCTGATGGCCGCGGCGACGATCGACGTTTCCGCGGCCTTTTTCATTCAAGCCTCTCAAGCCTGCCACACCCCATACCCCGCCTCGCGCAACCCGATCGCCAGTTCCACTTCCATATCCTGCGCGCCGCGGTAAGGCATCGGGTTGAACACTTCGTACAGTTCGGGCATCAGACGCAAGCCGTAGTCGCGCACATATCGATTCGCCTGAACGCCTGCCTTGTGCCGATCGAAGCGCAGGTCCGGGTCGAGCCCGGTCATGCCGACGTACACGCACGGCTTGTCGAAACGGTAATCGGGATTCGCGCGACGAAAGCGCGCCTCGCTCCACACCTTGTCGTCGAGCGCGACGACGTACACGTAATAGTGATGTCCGCGACCGGCCATGACACGCCCGACGCCGCTCAGCCGCGCAGCGTGCCGTGCAGCAACATCCGGTATTCGGTCGGTGTGACGCCGACGGTCGCCTTGAATTGCCGCGTGAACGCACTGTGATCGGTGTAGCCGCAACGCGCGGCAACGTCGGTGACCTTGTCATGCGAAACCAGCAGCGCGGTCGCCGCATCGAGTCGCGTTTTCAGGAGCACCTGGCGCGGCGTCAGATGAAACACCTTGTGAAAGTAGCGCTCCAGCTGCGCGACCGACATGTCCGCCATCGCCGCAAGCTGCTTCAGGTTCAGCGGCTGCACGTAATTCTCCTGGATCGACCGCACGACGGCCGCAAGCCGGCTGTAGGCCGGGTGGCTGCTTTCGTCGGCTTTCAGATCGCGGGAGATGCCGGCAAGGCCGACCACCTTGCCGCTCGCATCGCGCAACGGCTGTTTGCAGGTCAGGCACCAGCCCGGTTGACGGCCCGGATACAGATGCAATTCGAGCTGATCGAGCATCTGGTTGCCGACGCCGATGATCGCCTTGTCCTGCGCGGTATAGATGCGCCCGAAGCGGCGCGGAAACACGTCTTCCGCGGTCTTGCCGAGCAGCGCCGCCTTTTCCTTGAAGCCGCAACGCGAAGCGAGCGTGCGGTTGACGAGCGCGTAGCGCGCGTCCGCGTCCTTCACGAAGAACACGACATCCGGCATTGCATCGAATACCGGCTCGAGCAACCTGAAATGCGACAGCATGCCGGACAGCGTCGTATCGCCCGGTTCGAGCGGATGAGCCAGCGTGTTCATCGTGCGGTTCCGTTGATGCGTGCCTGGTTGATTGCGTTAGGTGCGTTCGCGGATGACTGCGCCGGTGAGGCCGCGCAGCCTGCTCGTGCAGTCGATAGCGATCGATTATAGAGCGGCGCGCCGCCTGCCAATATCTGTCGAGGGTAAGCGCGGAGCCGTCACAGCGCCGCTGTCGGCGGCTCGGCGGCGCTCATCAGCGTGCCAATTTGCGCCGGGCTGAATGGCGGACGCGGCGCGGCGGCCGGCCAGCCGAAGTACAGGCTCGCGGCCGCGCCGCAGACGCGCCCCTGGCAAGGGCCCATGCCGCAGCGCGTCTGCAGCTTCGCGTCACGCCAGTCGGCGCAGCGGCGCACCTCGCCGACGCTCACGTCCTCGCAACGGCACAGCAGCGTCGCATCGGCAGGCGCCGTGCGAGCCGCCTCGCCCAATGCGAACGACGCCGCGACGCGCGCGCCAAAGCCCCGCCAGCGCGCGCGCTGCGTAACGAGTGCCGCCAGTGCGGCGCGTTGGGTAGCCACCGCGCCGCTCGCCACGAGACCGGCGATCTCGCCTTCCGCGCAAGCGAGTTCCGCGCCGCCCACGCCCGTGCACTCGCCCGCCGCATAAACGCGTTCGAGCGAGGTGCGCTGCCCAGCGTCGACGGCGATTTCGCCCGCGTCGTTGATCGCGCAGCCGAGCGCCTGGGCAAGCGTGACGTTCGGCAGCAGTCCGTAGCCGCACGCGACGCGCTCGCAATCGAGCGTCACGTCGCGCTCGCCGCGCCGGATCGTCACCTGCTCAACGCGCTCGGCGCCGCGGGCTTCGCGCACGATGCTGCCGCTCCAGTAGCGCAGTCCCGCGAAGCCGCGCGTGAGACTGATCGCCTGACGCAGCTTCGCAGGCTCGCGCAGCAGCGACACGCCGAACCGCGCGACCTTCGCCGCCGATGCCTGCTCGACCACCGCGATCACATGCGCGCCGGCCTCTCGCGTGGCGGCGAGCGCCGCCATCAGCAGCGGGCCGCTGCCGGCGATTACGATGCGTTCGCCGCGCACCGGCATGCCGCCTTTGATCAGCGCCTGCAATGCGCCCGCGCCGGTCACGCCCGGCAAGGTCCAGCCGGGAAATGGCAGAAGACGCTCGCGCGCGCCGGTCGCAAGAATCAGCCTGTCGTAGGTGATCGACACGCCGCCTTGTTCGGCGGATTCGAGCAGCAAAGCTTGAGCGCCGAGCGGCGCGATCACGCGCGTCGCTGGCCAGTAAGTGAAGTTTCGCTGCGATAGCAACGCCGCGAGCAACGCATGCAGCGGCGCTTGCGGCGGATAGCCGGGCCCCTGGCGCCAGATCTGGCCGCCGGCGCGCGGGTTGTCATCGATCTGCGCGACCGTCGCGCCTGCCTGCGCCGCCGCTCGCGCGGCATTGAGCCCGGCCGGACCACCGCCGATCACCACGATGTCGAAGTGCCGCGTCATGCGTGTACTGTCCCGTTTCGTGTCTGCACGCGCTGGCCGTCGCGGCACAGCGTCTGGCACGCGAGCGCATGCGCGCGACCGTCGATCGTCACGCGGCACTCCTGGCACACGCCCATCCCGCACAGCGCGGCGCGCGGCTCGCCTTTGACCGACAGACGCGAGCCGCGGATGCCCGCAATAGCGAGCGCCGCGGCCACGATCGTGCCGGGTTTCACTTCGATGCTGCAACCGTCGACCGTCAATCGGATGCTAGCCGCGTCAGGGTCAGTCATGGGCCACCTGTTCAGCAAAACGGACTGGCAGATAAGGTTCGAACGGAATCGGCGCGGCGTGGGCCGCGATCTGCGCGGCGAGCAGTTTCGCGGTCGCGAGCGAGGTCGTTACGCCAAGCCCTTCGTGACCGACCGCAAGCCATATGCGGGACGTGGAACCAGAGCCAACTTCGGGCGCAAACTCGCCGGCCGGTCCGATCAGCGGCAGGCCGTCCGGCGACGCCGCACGAAACCCCGTCCACGCGCGGATGCCGCTGAGCGTCGGCAACGCCGGCAGATACAGCGCTGCGCGTTGCAGCATCTGCGCGAGCACGGGCATCTCGACGGCGGGATCGGTCGTTTCGAATTGGCGCGACGAGCCGATCAGCAATTGCCCGGTCGGACGCGGCTGCGCGTTGAACGCGACCGACGTGCCGGTCGCGTGATGTGCGCTCTTGATGTAGCCGAGCTCCAGCAGTTGATGACGGATCAGCTCCGGGTAGCGGTCGGTGATGAGCAGATGGCCTTTCTTCGGCTGCATCGGCAGCGACGGCAGCAATTGCGCCGCGCCGAGGCCGTTCGCGACGACCACGTGCGCCGCGCTGATGCACTCGCCGCTCGCCAGCGTCACACCGCCCGCATCGATCGACATGACCCGCGCACCGAGCCGCACGCTGATATTCCCCGCGTGCGGCGATTGGGTGAGCAGCCATTCGGCAGTGGTCGGCGCATACACGATGCTGTCGTGCTCGATGCGCAAGCCGCCGGCCATCGATGGTGCGAGCGCCGGTTCGCAGGCGCGCAACCCGGCCGAGTCCACCAGTTGCGCGGCAACGCCTTGGCTTCCAAACGCCGCATGCATTGCGCGCGCGGCTTGCCATTCTTCGTCGTCGGCTGCGACCCACAGTGTGCCGCAGCGCGCGAACGCGTCACGCGCGCGCAGCTGCGGCGCGAGTTCGAGCCACAGCTCGCGCGAATAGCGGCTCAGTGCGAATTCGGCGGGCGAGTCGTTCATCACGACGATGTGGCCCATGCCGGCCGCCGTCGCGCCGCCGCCGATGCGCTGCGCGTCGAGCACGTCGACGCGCATGCCGAGCGCGGCCAGTTCCGCCGCGCACGCGGCACCGACGATACCCGCTCCGATGATCAGCGCGTCCGGGCTCATGCGGTCCGGATACCCCACGCGAACGGATCGCGCTCATCGAAACACAGACGCCCCTCGGCCATCACGTGCGCGTGACCGGTGATGGTTGGAATCACATGGACGCCGTCGCCCGCGGCGCGATAGCTCGCCTCGAACACGCTGCCGATGATGCTCTCCTGGCGCCACACCGCGCCTTCGGCGAGCTTGCCGTCGGCCGCGAGACACGCGACCTTCGCGCTCGTGCCGGTGCCACACGGCGAGCGGTCGTACGCATTGCCTGGACACAGCACGAAACTGCGGCTGTCGAGGCCCTTGCGCGAGCCCGGTCCGAACAGCTCGATATGGTCGATCAGCGCGCCGTTCGCGCCGGTGATGTTCTGTGCGATCAGCGCGTCGCGAATCGTCGAGCTGAACGCCGTCAGGCTCGCGATGTTCGCGGCTTCGAGCTCGTGGCCATGCTCGGCGACGAGGAAAAACCAGTTGCCGCCCCAGCCGATGTCGCCGGTCAGCACGCCATAGCCAGGCACGTCGACCTGCACGGCCTTGCGGTGGCGATACGCGGGCACGTTGCGCACTGCGACGGCGCCGTCTTGGTTCAGCGCCGCCTCGACCACGCCGACCGGCGTTTCGATGCGGTGCCGTCCCGGCCCGATCCGCCCCATGTGCGCGAGCGACACGACGAGCCCGATCGTGCCGTGCCCGCACATGCCGAGATAGCCGACGTTGTTGAAGAAGATCACGCCGGCCGCGCAGCCCGGATCGTCGGGCTCGCAGAGCAGCGCGCCAACCACCACGTCCGAGCCGCGCGGTTCGGTGACGATGCCGGCGCGCCAGTCGTCAAAGCGGGTGCGGAAAACGTCGAGCCGTTGCGCGAGCGTGCCGCCGCCCAGGTCCGGGCCACCCGACACCACGAGGCGGGTAGGCTCACCGCCGGTGTGCGAGTCGATGATGTTGAGGGTTTTCATGTCGCCCATGGTAGGAATCGCGGGCGGGTGGGTCTTGGTGCGCGTGCGCGCGGATTGAGACGATTTCGGCATACCGGGACGATGCGTGATCCGCCGCGCGCGCGGCGCGCGAAACGTCCCGCTATTCGGTATCAGCGTCGACAAACATCACTCCGGACACGTCACCGAACGCCACTGGCCAGCCCAACGGCCTACAACGCGGATTTCAGCATATACCCGGCCGACTGCAAATCTTCACCCCCGAGCACATGGTCGCCGACCCGCAGCAACCGGTAGCCGCTCCTGTATACAGGCTGCAGCCGGAAACCATTACGCGGCTCGATCGCGAGCGACAGACGCAGCCGCGACACGTGACTGTCGATGGTCCGCGTGTATTCGCGCAGCTCGCGGCCCCACACCGTCGCGAAGATATGGTCGCGCGACATCACGCGACCGATGTTGGAAAAGAGCAGCACCGCGATCCGGTACTGCGTGGGTGACAACGGCACCGGCTTGCCGCGCAGCGCGACGGCCCGGCGGACCGTGTCGAAACGGTAAGGGCCGATCTCGAAGCAGGTCGCGGCGCTGAAGCTCTCCGGGTAAGCGCGCCGCAGCAGCGCCGCGACTCGCGCGCGAAACTCGGCGTCCCGCAACGGCAACGCGAGGTATTCGTCGGCACCGCCAGCGAGCGCGCGCACCATGCTTTCCTCCGATCTGTCGTTCGACACGAACATGATCGGCACGTGCTCGCCTGCCACGACGCGCATCGAGCGCAACAGGTCCGCGCCGGCGGGCCGCGTATCCTGCCAGTCGAGCACCAGCAGATCCATCGTGGAGTGCACGAGCGATTTCGACATCGCGCGGCCGTCGTCATACGCCGCGCAGAAATGGCCGGCTCTCACCAGCATTGATTCAATGGACCGACGCATGACCGGGTCACGCTGAAGGACAGCTACGCGCATGGAATGGACTCTCGATAAGGACTAGCGGGTCATTCTCCGGGACGCACCCCGATCCCTCCCTTCGGAGCATTCCTAATTTCCGCGCTTTCTTCGCTCAATTGGGCGCTTCCGCGGCACTTCCCCTTTCATCCTGTAAAATCCGCGCCGGCCTCAGTCGTCAGCGCGCCCGCCCTATCCGGACGGCGCGCCCGTGTTCCGTGCTCTACCCAGCGCTTGCCACACTTCTCGCCCGACGACCGCCATATGTCCACGCGTGACCCGCGTGGCTTCCAATTCAACGAAAGACATGGCAATGCAAGCAACAAATCTGGGTGGAGCACAGGCTGTCACCCCACGCCCGCTTGGGCACAGCGATTACAAGACACTCGGTCTCGCCGCGCTCGGCGGAGCGCTCGAGTTCTACGACTTCATCATCTTCGTTTTCTTCGCGCCGGCGATCGGCCAGCTGTTCTTCCCGGCGGCGATGCCGGACTGGCTGCGTCAAGTGCAGACCTTCGGCATTTTCGCGGCCGGTTATCTGGCGCGGCCGCTCGGCGGCATCATCATGGCGCACTTCGGCGACCTGTTCGGCCGCAAGCGCATGTTCACGCTGAGCGTGCTGCTGATGTCGGTGCCGACGCTGCTGATGGGCCTGATGCCTACCTACGCGAGCATCGGCGTGCTCGCGCCGGTGCTGCTGCTGCTGTTCCGCGTGATGCAGGGCGCGGCGGTCGGCGGCGAAGTGCCGGGCGCATGGGTGTTCGTGTCCGAGCATGTGCCCGGGCGGCACGTCGGCTATGCGTGCGGCACGCTGACGGCCGGCCTCACGGCCGGCATTCTGCTCGGCTCGCTGATCGCGTCGGCGGTCAATCGCCATTTCACGCCGGCCGAAATTTCCGAGTTTGCTTGGCGCATTCCGTTCCTCATCGGCGGCGTGTTCGGCATGTTCTCGGTGTATCTGCGCCGCTGGCTGCACGAGACGCCGGTATTCGCCGAGCTGAAGCAGCGCAAGGCGATCGCCGCGGAAGTGCCGCTGAAGGCCGTACTGCGCGATCACGGCCGCGCGGTGATCGTGTCGATGCTGCTCACGTGGATGCTGTCGGCGGCGATCGTCGTCGTGATCCTGATGACGCCGACGCTGCTGCAAAAGCAATTCCACATCGAGCCGGCCACCGCCCTGCTCGCGAACTGTGTCGCGACGCTGTGCCTGACGATCGGCTGCGTGATGGCGGGCTCGATCGCCGGACGGATTGGCGCGGGTCGCACGATTTTCGTCGGCGGCGTTGCGCTTGCAATCACGTACTACGTGATGTTTCGCCAGTTGGCCGTCGACACGTCCCTGCTCGTACCGCTGTATGCACTGGCCGGGCTGTTCGTCGGCGTGATCGGCGCGATTCCGCTCGTGATGGTCCGCGGATTCCCGCCGGTGGTGCGCTTCTCGGGCATTTCGTTCTCGTACAACGTCGCGTACGCGGTGTTCGGCGGTCTGACGCCGATCGCCGTGTCGCTGATGATGAAGTCGAACCCGCTGGCCGCGCCGCTGTATGTCGCGGCGATCTGCGTGCTGGGCGCGCTGACCACGCTGTTCATCAAGGACGCGCCGCAGGGGCGTTGAGCCGACGCCGGAGCCCGCTTCGTCGATCCGCATCCAGCGCGTCGACGAGGCGCTCCGCGACGGCGCGGCCTTCGACGCGCCGTCGCTCGCACGGGCGACATCCATACTTCACGCCACACCGAAACGTGGCACGCTGCATCGGGCATACGATGCAGTCATGAACTCATCCACACCCTCCTTTTCGCCCGCCCTCGGCCGCGTTCTCGCGACCGTCAGCGTCGGCTTCGTGGTCACGCAACTCGACGTGACCATCGTCAATATCGCGCTGCCACGAATCGGCGCGGATCTGCACGCGAACGTCGCGGGACTGCAATGGGTCGTCGATGCGTACACGCTCGCGTTCGCCGTGCTGATGCTCTCGGCCGGCGCGCTCGGCGACCGCTTCGGCGCGCGGCGCATGTATGCGTGCGGAATCGTGCTGTTCGCGCTCGCGTCGCTGGCCTGCGGGCTCGCGCTCGACGCCCCGATGCTGGTCGCCGCACGCGCGGTGCAAGGCATCGGCGCGGCCGCGATGCTGCCGAATTCGCTCGCGCTGCTCAATCAGTCGTTCGGCCACGAACCGAAGCTGCGGGCGCGCGCGGTCGGCCTGTGGACCGCGTCCGGCGCGATTTCGATCGCGGCCGGGCCGGTGGCCGGCGGTCTGCTGATCGCCGCGTTCGGCTGGCGCAGCATCTTTCTCGTCAATCTGCCGATCTGCGCGGCGGGCCTGCTGGCGACGCTGCTGTGGATTCCGCATCCGCAAACCGCGCAGCGCGGCACGCCCGCCGCCGCTCGCGGCAACATCGGCGCGATACCGCGCGGCATCGATCTCGGCGGCCAGTGTCTCGCGATCGTCGCGCTGACCGCGTTCGTCGCCGCGGTGATTGAATGGCGGCCGCTCGGGCTTGCGCATCCGCTGGTCGCCGGCGGCTTCGTGCTGGCGCTGCTGGCGGCGGTCGCGTTCGTGTTCGTCGAAGCGCGTGTCGCGAGCCCGATGCTGCCGCTGTCGCTGTTCGGCACGCGCACGTTCAGCGCCGCGGTGCTGTTCGGCATCTGCGTGAACCTGACGTATTACGGCATGGTGTTCGTGCTGAGCCTCTACCTGCAGCGTGTGCGCGGCTACACGCCGCTGCAGGCGGGCCTCGCGTTCCTGCCGCTGACGGGCGGCTTCCTGATCTCGAACGTCGCGAGCGGCTGGGTGATCGGCCGCCTCGGGGTGCGCGTGCCGATGATCCTCGGTGCGATCACGGCCGGTCTCGGCTACGGCGTGCTGCATCTGGTCGATGCCGACACGCCGCTGATTGGCCTGCTGCTGCCGTTTTTGCTGATTCCGTCGGGCATGGGACTCGCGGTGCCCGCGATGACCACGGCGGTGCTCGCATCGACCGAAGCGCGGCGCGCGGGCACGGCGTCGGCGGTATTGAACACGGCGCGCCAGGCCGGCGGCGCAGTGGGCGTGGCGGCGTTCGGTGCGCTCGCGGGCGGCGCCGCCGCGACCCAGATCGTGCCGGGGATGCAGGCGGCGACGGCCATTTCGGTGGGATTGCTGGTGCTGGGTCTCGTGCTTGCGTGTTTCGTGCATCCTGAGCCGCACGCGACGGCATCGTCTGGGCGCGGGGCGAGAGCCGCGAGTAAGTAAACGGCGTGTGTAACGCAGGCGCCTACAGCGACGCCTCCTGAATCGTGCCGGTATCGATTGCGCGCTCGATCAGGCCTTCGTCGCGCGCCTTGACGATCGCATCGGCGACCAGTTTCTCCGGGTCCTCGATCTCCGCCTTCAGCGTGCCGATGAATCCGGACGCATCGAGAACCACCAGCGTCTTCGCAGAATCGGCGAGGCTGATGATCACGCGATGCGGCGTCGCCCCTTCGCCGAGACTCGCGCACAGTTGTGTCATCTTGCCGCCGATCATTTGCTCGAAGTTCTGAATCATCATCTGCTCCCTTGATTGGCGCCGACCGGAAACCCTGCTGGTAGCAGGATGCGGGCCGCGCCCTACAGGCCGCCGAGTCCGCTGCGCGGCGCGCGCGCGTTGTCGATGCTCAGACGCCCCGCGCCGGTGACGAACAGCAGCAGAAAACCGCCCGCGATTCCGATGTTCTTCCAGAAATGAATCACCATGTCGTGCTGCAACGCAGGGTCGGTGATATTCCAGAAGTCGTGGCCGAGCACCGCCGTCGCGACCGTATACACCGCCATGATCAGCGCGAGCGGTCGCACCTTGAAGCCGACCACGAGCAGCAGGCCGCCGAGCACCTCGACCGCGGTTGCGATCGGCGCGGCGATCTGCACGAACGGCACGCCCTTCGAATGCAGGTAGCCGACGAAGCCCGCATAGCCCAGCAGCTTCATCACCCCGCTCCACAGGAACAGCACGGAAAGCGCAAGACGGGCGATGAAAATAATGCCGAAATCGACGGGACGCGACATGGGGGGACTCCTGTAATGAATAAGCAGCAGACCCGAATAGACGGGCTCAGTTCCCCGCCTCGCCCCTGAGCATATGTGCAATGGCGACGATTTCCAAGCCCGCTCAGGCTGGTGGATAGGTGGCGACCTCGATCAGGTTGCCGTCCGGGTCGCGGCAATACACCGAGGTCATCTTGCCGCGCGCGCCGTCGCGCTCCACCGGCCCCGCCTCGATCGCTACGCCTTGCGCGAGCCAGTGCGCCTTGACTTCGTCCGGGCTCGCGGTGGTCACGAAGCAGAGGTCCGCCGTGCCCGGCACCGCCTCGCGCGACGTGAACCAGACGACGGTATCGGCCGACGCGGGACGCAGGTTGATCTTCTGGTTGCCGTAGGTCATCGCCACGCGCATGCCGCTGCGCGACATGAACTCGGTGCGTCGCATGCCGAGCATCCGCGCGTACCAAGCCGCGCTCGCTTCGACGTCCGCGACGTTCAGAACGAGATGATCGAGACTGACTAGCTGGAAGCTCATGGTTGTGCGTGCGGTGCGTCCGGCGCGAGCAACACGCCCTTCGTGAACACGAAGCAACCATAGCCGCGCTCTTCGCCTGTCGCGATCACGCAGTATGCGCGGCGCGCACGCTCGTAAAACGCGAAGCGCTCGATCGACACGAAGGGCACCTCGCGCCCCTCTCCCGCATTGACTTCGGCTTGCGCTTCGCGCTGCACCGCGGGAATCGCGTGCGGCTCGCCCACCACTTCCATGCGCGAGGCGGGATGCTCGATGAAGGTGTCGAGCGGCAGCACCGACAGCACCGCGCGGATCGCGCGCGGCGAACTGACGCCGTCGAGGCGCAGCGGCCTGCCGAGCACGGTCTCGCGCGCGACCGCGTCGGCCGGGAAGTTGGCGTCGCAGATCACGAGCTCGTCGCCGTGGCCCATTGAGCGCAGCGCGTGCAGGATATCGGCGTTCAGCAGCGGGTCCAGATTTTTCAGCACGGGGTCTCCTGGTCGTTCGGTTGGGAACATGCCGCGGCGGTGAGGTCGTGCGTGTCACGCAATCATCCGCACGACGATCGATTGTAGCAAGCGCGTCGCGGATCTTGCGGCGCTGCGCTCGCACCGCATTGCCAGCGCAGCCATCCGACCACGGCGAGCAGCACGAGCCCCGCGCCGCCGAGCACCGGCTCGCGCCAACCGAACAGTGCGATGAACATGAACGCCCGCGCGCCGCCGAGCAGCGCAAAACTGGCGATCGCGCTCGATACCGCATCGAACGCGGCCGCGACGCGCAGCAACGCGAGATGGACTTGTGCGGGCCTGGCGGCGGCGGGGTCGCGCATGATCGTCTCCGTGAAAAGCGCCTCAGGCGGCGCCGGGGGTTTCGTCGAGGAATCCGGTGACCGCTTGCAAGCGTCCATGCGCGTCCACCACGCCGAAGTCCGAGCCCTTCACGATCGCCTCGCCGGCGGGCGTCGTCAGTGCCCACGAGAAGCGCAGACGATTCGCGAAGCCGTCGACGTCGGTCGTGCGGCGAAACGTGTGATGCGGAAAACGCTCGTGCACAGCGCGGATCATCGCGTCGATGCCATCGTGGCCCGCCCCCGCCAGCAGCGGGTCGCGATAGTCGGCGTCGGCGCTCCACGTGGCCGCGATCAACTCGCGACGACGCGCGCCATCGGTTTCGTTCCAGGTATCGAAATAACGGTCGATCAGATCGGTATGTGCATTCATCTCAAACTCCTCGATTGGCAGGACTGAGCACTTCGCGCGTCATACGCATCGCATGCGGCGGGCTCGGAGTGAAGATTGACGGTTCGCGTGCATTGCGTCGATTACGTGAGAGGTAATCAAGCGGATGCAGCGTCTTTCACTGTCCTTCACGCCAAATAGGCCATTCGGCCGAGTCGTCAAGAAACCTTCGCATCGCTAACCTCACGAAGCCTGCCGATGACATCGCGAGGCGGGCAATGCAATGAACAGGAGGACGGTTTGGACCGCTTTATCGAAACACTTTTTTCGCTTGCACGACCGTATCCTCGGGGATACAATCATCCGCAGATCGAAACACCGCGCGTGTACACGATCAACTGCACCGAGGAGTTCGATCGTTGGCTTCACGGCCTCACCGACCTCAAGGCGAAGGCGCAAATTCTCGTGCGAATCCGGCGCGCGGAGCGCGGGCTTTTCGGCGACGCGAAGTTGCTGGAAAACGGCGTGTTCGAGATGCGCATCGATTGCGGCCCGGGTTACAGGGTCTACTACGCGCGCGAGGGGCGCATGATGTATCTGCTGCTGTGCGGGGGTAACAAGTCCACGCAGCAGGCCGATATCAGGCATGCCGGAACAATGTGGGCAACCATCAGAAAGGAACGGTCATGAGCAAGATCAAAACCGCACGCTTCGACGCATCGAAGTACCTCGACAACGACGAAATGGTCGCGGCCTATCTGAACGCCGCGCTCGACCAGGGCGACTCCGATCTCCTGCTCGCCGCCATTGCGGACATCGCCAAAGCACGCGGCATCACGAAGATCGCCGCGGCAGCCGGCCTGGGCCGCGAAAGCCTGTACAAGACACTCGCGCCCGGCTCCAAGCCACGCATGGACACGGTCCTCAAGCTGGCGAGTGCGATCGGCGTCAAATTCACCGCCGTGCCGCTGCGCATTGCCGCTGCCTGAGCCGGGCGCGGCGCTGCCACGGTGTCGCGCGAGTTCGCGTGTGGCGGCCGAGGCCGGCGCAATCGTTGGTGTGAATCGACGGTATCGGCCGCGCGTCGCGTTGGTTGAAATTGGCGGGGCATTACCTCTCAGGTAATCGATTGCTTGCACGCTTTGGCTATCATCGGTGGCATGAACACACTCTCTATCGCACAAACGGCTCCGTCATCCCCGTCGAGAGGCACTCGGGCGGTCGGCGAACTTCTCCGCGAATGGCGGCAACGGCGGCGCAAGAGTCAGCTGCTGCTCGCCACGGAGGCCGACATTTCGACGCGCCATCTGAGCTTTGTCGAATCGGGGCGCGCGCTACCGAGCCGGGAAATGGTCATGCATCTCGCCGAGCGTCTCGACGTGCCATTGCGCGCGCGCAATGCCCTGCTCGTCGCGGCCGGCTACGCGCCGCTGTTTCGCGAACGTCCGCTCTCCGACCCGCAGCTCTCCGCCGCGCGCGAAGCCGTCGAACTGGTGCTCAAGGGACACGAGCCCTACCCGGCCCTCGCGATCGACCGGCATTGGACCATCCTCGCGACCAACAATGCGCTTGCGCCGTTGTTGAGCGGCGCGAGTCCCGAACTGCTGAAGCCGCCGGTCAACGCGCTGCGACTGAGCCTGCATCCGCAAGGCATCGCGGCGTCGATCGTCAACTGGCATGCATGGCGCGAGCATGTGCTGGCCCGGCTGCAACGGCAGATCGACGTCAGCGGCGACGACACGCTGAGCGACCTGCGCGACGAGTTGGCCGGCTATCCCGCGCCGCCTGATGCAGACGCGTCGATGCCGGACGATGCAGTCCTCAACCAGATCGCCGTGCCATTGCGGCTGCGCACGCCGCTTGGCGTGCTGTCGTTTTTCAGCACTACCACGGTGTTCGGCACGCCGGTTGACGTTACGCTGTCGGAACTCGCTATCGAGGCGTTCTTTCCGGCGGATCAGCAAACTGCGGCCGCGCTGCGCGAGTTTGCCGAACGCCAGCGCGGCTAGTCCCCCGCGGGCCCGGTCCCGACTCACCACGAACAAGTGATATGTCCGTCAACGCCGACACCCTGCTCATACGCCAACTCGGACCCACCGATCGGGACGCCTATTTCCAGTTTCGTCTGCGCGGGCTGAAGGCGCACCCCGCTTCGTTCGGACAAAGCTACGACGAAGCGCTCGCGAAAGGCGCCGCGCAGCATGACGCGACGTTGCTGGGCTCGGAGGCGGAAGGCTCGTTCCTGCTCGGCGCGTATGCATCGGCGGATGCTCCGCTGATCGGCGTCGTCGGTCTGCTGCGCAACCAGGCCCACAAGGAACGGCACAAGGCGAACGTCGTCGGCATGTATGTTGCACAGGAAGCGGCTGGTCGTGGGGTCGGGCGTGCGTTGCTCAGCGAGCTGTTGACGCGCGCCGCACGCGTCGACGGCTTGCGGCAGGTGCAACTGACGGTGGGTAGCCGCAACGACGCGGCGCGCAAGCTGTATGAATCGCTCGGCTTTCGCAAATATGGATGCGAAGTCGGCGCGTTGGACGTCGACGGCGAATTCCATGACGAGGATCTGATGGCGAGATTCCTCGCATAGCGCCCCGGAAGCATTGACAGCGCCCCCCTGAGGCCGATTCCGGTGCCTCGGCAAGGTTGTAAATATCGGCGCCCATTGCAGCAACATATCTGTCAGGCATCCTGCACGGCTCTGGCTCCCCGTCGTGCTCGTCGGCAATGTAAGCGGCACACGTTTGCGACGGCTTTTCGGTCTCGGGGCCGAACGAATCCGCCCGTCCGCCTGCCGACCCGCACCAAGCCGTTACAAATCCCGCCCTAGTTTGCGCAGTTGTAACTGGGGGCGCATCTTGCCGTTACACCCCTCATCCGTCCCTCCCCCGAGGCGCAAGACGAGTATTTATTACCGTCTATTCCATCGCTTCTATTTCCTTTCCAATTCAAAACGAATTTACCGAGCGCCGCGCGGTGGCGGATGCGTGGCGCGAACAAGTACGCTCGGTGCCCACCCAGCAAGGGTTTTCATGGATTAGAGGTGACTCTCGAAAGGCTAAAAATTCACCTGGCATCATTCATTACAACGGCGTGAAAAAGTTACCGAAAAATGATGTGGTTTTTTGAGATATTTTTTTATGAAGGGATTGATTTCTGGTTTTACCCTTCATACAATTCGTCCCAGCTGTTACGAAATGTAACGGCTTGTATCAAATGTTCGCTGTCTGTAGCAGGTAGCAACATGTAGCCGGAGGCAGCGTTTCCGGCGAGGCAGAAAAGACATAACGGCGCAAAGCCGACATAGAAATTCGGGGCTTCGGAAACAGAGAAAATGGACCGTAGCAGCGAGACGCTGGATTCAATCCGCGAGATCAATTTGTCTTACATCATGCTCGCGCAACGCATGTTGCGCGAGGACAAACCGGTCGGAATGTTCCGGCTGGGACTGTCGTCGGAACTGGCTGATTTGCTTGCCGGGCTGTCGCTCGCGCAAATCGTCAAACTGGCCTCTTCCGACCAGCTTTTGTGCTTCTTCCGTTTCAACGACCACGCGATGCTGTCGGCGTTGACGCAAACGACGAAGCACGCCGCAGTTGCACCGACCCACACGGCGATCCTGCTCGCAGGCCAGCCCGCCGAGCAATTTGCCTGATCGAGATGACTGCAATGCTCAAGCGAAGCCTGACCGAAGATGCACAGGAAGTATTTCGCGCGATCGCACTGATCGAGCTCGGCGCCCGCATGCAGGTGCTCGAGAGCGAGCTGACGCTGTCGCGCGACCGTATGATCCGCCTGTATCGCGAGGTCAAGGGCGTATCGCCGCCCAAGGGCATGCTGCCGTTTTCGGCGGACTGGTATATGACGTGGCTCGCGAACATTCACGCGTCGCTGTTCTACAACACGTACCTGTTCCTGAAGAACGAAGCGCGCTGCTCGCATCTCGATGCGCTGACCAAGGGATATCGGTTGTATCTCGAACATTGTCAGCACAGCGAAACCGAGCCGGTGCTCGATCTGACGCGCGCGTGGACGCTCGTGCGTTTCTTCGACGCGGACATCCTGCAGCTGACCCGGTGCTGCCGCTGCACCGGCAAGTTCGTCGCGCACAAGCACGACTTGCAGCACAACGTCGTATGCGGCGCGTGCCAGCCGCCGTCGCGTGCCGGCAAGACGAAGAAGGCAGCCGCCGCGCGCCGGGCAGCGCTCGGTGCGGCGCAGGCCGCGCAGGCCGCCTAACCGTTCGAGCCGCCCGTCGCGAGACGCGGCCAAGCCGATTCCGATTCAAACCGAAGCTCACGTGGATCCGCGCAGTGATTGAACTGCGCGGATTTTTTTTGCCTGCGCGCCGGGCCAACCAGCGTTCCGAATGAGTCCTCGCCGCCGGTCAGATCAGCCGACCAGCCCCACCGTCTGGACCACGAGCCACAGATTCGCGGCACTAATCACAACAAACAGCGTCCACACGAGCAGACGCGTCGGCAGCGTGTTGGCGAATTCGCCCATCAGCGAACGGTCGCTCGTCATGCGGATCAGCGGATAAAGTGCGAACGGCAGTTGCAGGCTCAGCACGACCTGACTCGCGACGAGCAGTTGGCCGACCGCGCCATTGCCGAGCATCCGCACGCCGATCAGCGCCGGAATCAGCGCGAGCGCTCGGGTGATGAAGCGCCGCTGCCAGCACGGAATCTTCATCTTCAGGAAGCCTTCCATGATGACCTGCCCCGCCACCGTACCGGTGAACGTCGAGCTTTGTCCCGACGCGAGCAGCGTGATCGCGAACAGGACCGCGGCGAAGCCGGTGCCGACGATCGGCGCTAGCAGCCGGTAGGCGTCCTCGATCTGCGTGACCTGGTCGTGGCCCGTCGCATGAAACGCGGCGGCCGCGAGAATCAGGATCGCCATGTTGATCAGCGCCGCGAGCACGAGCGATGCGATCGTGTCGATACGCGACATGCCGATCGCCGAGCGGATGCTGGCCGAATCGCGCTTCACCGCGCGGGTCTGCACGATCGACGAGTGCAGATACAGGTTATGCGGCATCACCGTGGCGCCGAGAATGCCGATCGCGAGATACATCGGCTCGCGCGAATTCAACGCCTGCCACGACGGAATCAGCCCCTGCGCGACCGACGGCCAATGCGGCCTGACGAGTGCAAGCTCGATGATGTAGCCGACGCCGATCGTCGCGATCAGGCCGAGCATGATCGCTTCGAGGTCGCGAAAATTCTTGCCCTTCAGGCCGAGCACGATCAGCGTGTCGAACGCGGTGAGCAACACGCCGGTGGTCAGCGAGCAGTTGAACAGCAGATGAAACGCAAGCGCGCCGCCCAGCACTTCGGCGAGATCGCAGGCGATGATCGACAGCTCCGCGAGCAGCCACTGCGCACGCGCGACGCCCGGCGCATAGCGCGTGCTCGACAGTTGCGCGAGGTCGCGCCCGGTCGCGATGCCGAGCCGCATGCTCAGGCATTGCAGCGCCATCGCCGCGGGGCTCGACAGCAGCACGACGAACAGCAGACTGTAGCCGAAGCGCGAACCGGCTTCGATCGCGGTGGCCCAGTTGCCCGGGTCCATATAGCCGATCGATACCAGCAGACCGGGCCCCGCGAATTGCAGGATCTTCTTCCAGAACGGCGCGCCCGCGGAGACGGCCACCGAACCCTGTACCTCGGCCGGGCAGAACGGCGCTGTGGCGGTTGTAGGTAGTTTGAACAGCAAGCCGGAACTCTCTCGGGAGGAATCGACGCGACGCCTCGGGCGGGCGTCGCAAACGGCCTCAAGTGTACAGAGAAACTTCCGGCAATGTCCCGCTAAGCGCGTAGCGGCCGACGTCGCGCACGCGATAGTCGAGCGGATCGTGCAGCGTGTGCACGCGCGCGTTGCGCCAGAATCGATCGAGCGCGAGCGGCGCATGAGTCGCGCGCGCGCCGCAGGCGTCGAAGAGTTTTTCGCCGATGTCGAGCGCCGCCCGATGCGCGACGATCTTCGCTTCCGAGGTCGCGAGCGCGACCCGCGCACGGCTCTCGGCATCGAGCGTTGCGCGCTGCTGCCACGCTTCGTCGAGCGCGTTCGCGGCGCGCGCGGCCAGCGCCGCGGCGCTGACCGTCTGGATATGCATCTCGCCGAAGCGCTGGATCAGGTAGGGGTCGTCGGTCGCTTTGGCGACGCCGGACGCGATCCACGGCCGGCCATGTTCGTGCACGTAGGCTCGCGCCTCTTCCAGCGCACCCTGTGCGATCCCGACGAACAGATTGGTCAGCACCTGTTGCGAGATCAGTGTGCGCAAGCTCGCGTGCGGCGTGTCGGGTCGTTCGAGCACCTCGTGCGGCTCGACCCTGACGCGCGCGAACGACACGCTGCCGCTGTCGGTCTGCCGCTGGCCGATCGGGTCCCAGTCGTCGTGAACGGTGATTCCCTCGCGCGTGGTCGGCACCGCCGCGAACAGGGGTTTGCCGGTCGATGGATCCTGAGCGGACACGGTCATCATCTGCGAGCCGCGCGTACCGGAACAGAAGCCTTTCTGGCCGTCGAGCAGGTAGCCGCCGTCGTGCGTCGAAGTAGCGATGAGGCGCGTATCCAGCGGATTCACCGCATTGCCCCACCACCAGCGATGCTCGACGGTGCCGCGCAGATATTTCTCGCGCTGCCGTGAATTGCCCCACAGGTCGATGCTGACCACCTGCAGACAGGTGAAGCCGACCAGATGCGCGAGCGCGCTATCGACGCGCGCCAGTTCACGCACCACGTCGTAAATCGCGGACCAGCGCGCGCCAGCACCGCCGAATTCGCGCGGCACGGCGAGCGTCAGCAGGCCCGCGTCGGCGATCCACTGCTTTTGCTGCGCGGCATGACCGCCTTCGCGATCGCGCTGCGCGGCGCTCGCGCGCAACGCGGCTAGCAGTGTGGTGAGGTCGCGCGCGCAATCCATATGCTGCTGCTCGCTAATCTGCGCGATGCCGTCATGCACGAAAGTCACTGGTTTGCCCCAGGGTCGTCATTGGCTGGATCGGACGATGATAGGGAGCCGCGCGCACGTGGTCTACGAAGCGATTTGCACAAGGAAAGCGCGAAAAACGATTTGCATGAAAAACGCCGGGCGGCGCTTGCGCGGCCCGGCGTGGTTGATGAGGCTGATGAAGCGCTTGCTACAGGGTTAGGTAGTCAGCGCTTCGCCACTTGCTGTTGCGCCGAAACGTCTGCAGCTTCAGCCGCGGAACCGGAAGCACCAATCGGCACCGGCACCGCCCCCACCGCCGTACCCCCCGCCGTCAGATCGCCCCAACCGCCGCCGAGCGCGCGAATGAGATTAACAGTTGCAACAGCCTGCGTGCCCGCCAGATGGCTCGCCTGCAATTGCGACTGCAGCACCTGCCGCTCGCCATCGATCACGTCGAGATAGCTGACCGCGCCCTCCGTGTACTGCGTGCGCGACAGATGCGCGGCGCGCTGCGACGCATCGACCGCGTCGTTCTGCTCGCGCATCTGATCGTCGAGCAAACGCAGATCGGCGAGATTGTCTTCGACTTCACGGAACGCCACGAGTACCTGCTGGCGATATTGCGCGACGTCCTCGTCGTACTTCGAACGCGCCTGCGCCAGATTGGCCTTGCGACGGCCGCCGTCGAAGATCGGCATCGTCAGCGCGGTACCCACGGCCGGACCGAGGATGAACGCGCGGCTCGACCACATGAACAGATCGCCGAGTGTCGCCGATTCAAAGCCGAACGCACCGGTGATATCGAGCTTCGGGAAGAACGCCGACTTCGCGAGCCCGACGCGCGCATTCGCTGCCTGCATCGCGCGCTCGGCTGCCGCGATGTCAGGCCTGCGTTCGAGCAGCGCCGACGGCAAACCGGCCGGCACGCGCACCGTCACCAGCGAGAGCGGCTGTTCCGCGAACGTGAAATCCGCGGGCGGCTTGCCGAGCAGAATCGCGAGGCTATGCTCGGAGGCCGCCCGCTGCCGCGCGACGCCGACCGCATCGGCACGCGCGCTGGCGAGCTCGTTACGCGAACGCGACAGATCCAGCTCGCTGATATCGCCTTCCTTGAAGCGCCGCTGTACGAGCTTCAGCGTGTCCTCGCGCAACGCGACGGTGCGACGGTACAGATCCTGGTCCGTGTCGAGCTCGCGCAACTGGAAGTAGTTCTGCGCGACGTCGGCCTGCAACGACAGCTGCACTGAACGGAACAGCGCTTCGCTCTGCTGCTCGTCCGAGCGCGCCGCGTTCACGTTCGAGCTGACGCGCCCGAACAGATCCGCTTCATACGACGCGCCGACCTGCGCGCGCCAGATCGTGCCGGTCGTGCCGCCCGCGCTGTCCGGCTGGAATTGCGATGCCGCCGACGCGCGTTCGCGCGTCGGGCCGAAGCCCGCGTCGAGCTTCGGGAACCAGTCGGACTTCGCGGCCTGCGTGACCGCGCGTGCCTGCTGCACGCGCGCGGCCGCGGCCTTCAGGTCCTGGTTCGCGGCGGCGGCCTGCTCTTCGAGCGCGTCGAGTTGCGGGTCGCCGAACACCTTCCACCATTCGCCGCGCAGCGCGTTGTCGGCGGGCTCAGCCGGCTTCCACGTGCCGTTGTTTTGTGTCGCCCCGGCCGAACCAGCCGCAGCGCCCGACGCCGCCGCAGCCGACGTCTTCACCGCGGGCGCTTCCTTGAACGCCGCCGGCGTATCGACATCGGGACGCTTGTACGTCGGCTCCACCGAGCAAGCGGCCAGCAGCGCAATCAGCAAACCGCTCGCGGCGGCGCGGCCCCATCCGCGCAAGGATACAAAGCGAGATTCAAAGCGTTTCATTGTTGTTTTCTCCTCAGGCGTCCGTAACGGGCGCGCCATAGCGCGGCGCATCCTTCTGCGCGACGTGTATCGTCCCGCCCGCGAGCGAACGCAACACCACATAGAACACCGGCGTCAGCATCAGGCCGAACAGCGTGACGCCCAGCATGCCGAAGAACACCGCGACGCCCATCGCGTGACGCATTTCCGAGCCCGCGCCGCTCGACAGCACCAGCGGCACCACGCCCATGATGAAGGCGATCGACGTCATCAGAATCGGCCGCAGACGCAGACGGCTCGCTTCGATTGCCGCCTGCAGCGGACTGCGTCCATCGTGTTCGAGCTCACGCGCGAACTCGACGATCAGAATCGCGTTCTTCGCCGACAAGCCCACCAGCACCATCAAACCGATCTGCGTGAAGATGTTGTTGTCGCCACCGGTGAGCCATACGCCGGTCAGCGCCGACAGCACGCTCATCGGCACGATCAGGATCACCGCGAGCGGCAGCGTCAGGCTTTCGTACAACGCTGCGAGCACGAGGAACACGAGCAGCACGCTGATCGGGAACACCCACAGGCCCGCGTTGCCGGCGAGGATCTGCTGATACGTGAGGTCGGTCCACTCGAGCTTCACCCCGCGCGGCAGCACTTCGGCGGCCACGCGTTCGGCCGCGGCCTGCGCCTGTCCCGACGAGAAGCCGGGCGCCGGGCCGCCGTTGATGTCGGCCGCCGTGTAGCCGTTGTAGCGCACCACCATCTCCGGCCCATAGGTCGGCGTCACCGTGACGAGCGACGACAACGGCACCATCTCGCCCGCCGCGTTGCGCGTCTTCAGTTGCAGAATGTCGTCGGCGCGTTGACGGAACGGCGCATCCGCCTGCACACGCACCTGATACACGCGGCCGAAGCGGTTGAAATCGTTCACGTACAGCGAGCCCAGGTAAATCTGCATCGTGTCGAACACGTCCGTGACCGGCACGCCGAGCTGCTTCGCCTTCACGCGATCGAGATCGACATTCAGTTGCGGCACGTTGATCTGATAGCTGGAGAAGGTCGGCCCGAGCTCGCGCGTTTGCGCCGCGCGCTTCACGAAGGCTTCGGCTGCCTTGTTCAGTTCGGCGTAGCCGACCGCGCCGTGATCCTCGAGCTGCAACTTGAAGCCGCCGAGCGTGCCGAGCCCGAGCACCGGCGGCGGCGGGAACACCGCGACGAACGAGTCCTTGATCGCGCCGTACTGCTGGTTCAATGCACCGGCAATCGCGCCCGCCGACAGCTTCTTGTCGCCGCGCTCCTTGAACGGCTTCAGCGTGACGAACACGATGCCCGCGCTCGAACTATTCGTGAAGCCATTCACCGACAGACCCGGGAACGCCACCGCGCTTTCGACGCCCTGTTGCTTCAGTGCGATCGAACTCATATCGCGGATCACCTTCTCCGTGCGATCGAGCGACGCACCGTTCGGCAACTGCGCGAACGCGATCAGATACTCCTTGTCCTGCGCGGGCACGAAGCCGCCCGGCACGATCCGCGCCATCAATACGGTTGCACCGACGAGGATCGCGTACACCGCGAGCATCGCGCCCTTGCGACGCAGCACGCCGGTCACGCCGCGGCCATAGGCTTCCGACCCACGATGAAAGACCTTGTTGAACTGCTTGAAGAAGCCGCCGAGGACACGGTTCATCACACGCGTCAGCCAGTCCTCCTTCTCGCCGTGACTGCGCAACAGCAGCGCGGACAACGCCGGCGACAGCGTCAGCGAATTGAACGCCGAGATCACCGTCGAGATCGCGATGGTCATCGCGAATTGCTTGTAGAACTGGCCCGTGAGTCCCGTCATGAACGCGAGCGGCACGAACACGGCGACGAGCGTCAGCGCAATCGCGATGATCGGCCCGCTCACTTCGCGCATCGCCTTGTAGGTCGCATCGCGCGCACTGAGCCCGCTTTCGATGTTGCGCTCGACGTTCTCCACCACGACGATCGCATCGTCGACGACGATACCGATCGCGAGCACCATGCCGAACAAGGACAACGCATTGATCGAAAAGCCGAATGCCAGCAGCAGCGAGAACGTACCGACGATCGACACCGGCACCGCGATCAACGGAATGATCGACGCGCGCCACGTCTGCAGGAACACGATCACGACGATCACGACCAGTGCAATTGCTTCGAGCAGCGTGTGGATCACCGCCTCGATGCTCGAACGCACGAACTGCGTCGGGTCGTAGACGATCCGGTATTCGACGCCGGCCGGCATGTCTACGGCGAGTTCCTTCATCGCCGCACGCACCTGCTCCGAAATCGCGAGCGAGTTCGCGCCCGGCGCCTGATTGATCGCGAGCGCCACCGCGGGCTTGTTGTCGAGCAGCGAACGCAGGCCGTATTCCGACGCCGCGAGTTCGATCCGCGCGATATCGCGCAGATAGGTCACGCCGCCATCGGGCGCGGTCTTCACGATGATGTCGCCGAATTCGCTCTCGGTCTTCAATCGGCCGCGCGCATTCACCGACAACTGCAACTGCGTGCCGGGCACCGACGGCGATGCACCGATCACACCGGCCGCCACCTGGATGTTCTGCTCGCGAATCGCGTTGACGACTTCAGTCGCGGTGAGACCGCGCTGCGCGACCTTCTGCGGATCGAGCCAGATCCGCATCGCGTAGTCGCCCGAGCCCCACAGCTGCACTTCGCCGACACCTTGAATCCGCGCGAGCCGATCCTTCACGTTCAGCAGCGCGTAATTGCGCAGATACGTCATGTCGTAGCGATCGTTCGGCGAGATCAGGTGCACGACCATCGTCAGCGTCGGCGAACTCTTGATCGTCGTCACGCCGAGTCGCTGCACGTCTTCAGGCAGACGCGGCAGCGCCTGATTGACGCGGTTCTGCACGAGCTGCGTCGCGAGGTCGGGATCGGTGCCGAGCTTGAAGGTGACCGTCAGCGTCAGATTGCCGTCGCTATTCGCCTGCGACTGCATGTACAGCATGTTCTCGACGCCATTGATCTGTTCTTCGAGCGGAGCTGCGACCGCCTCGGCAATCACCTTCGGATTCGCGCCCGGATACTGCGCGTGCACCACCACCGAAGGCGGCACGACTTCCGGGTACTCGGAGATGGGCAGCTTGAACAGCGAGATGATGCCCCCAAGCAGGATCAATACCGATAGCACGCCTGCAAAGATCGGGCGATCGATGAAGAATTTGGATATGTTCATTGGAAGCTCTTAACTTTGGAACATGCGGGTTGGAACACGCGGCTCACGAATTGCCTTTCGCGCCGGTGTCCGCCGCCTTGCCGTGCGACTGTGCGAGCGCGGCGCTGTTCGGGTCATCGTCGGTCGTCATCGGCACCATGTGCGCGCGCACCGCGTCGCCGGGGCGCACACGCTGAACGCCGTTGACGACGATGCGGTCGCCCGCCTTCAAACCGTCCTTGACGACGCGCAGATTGCCCTGCATCGAACCCGTCGTGATCTCGCGATAAATCACGTGGTTGCCCTGATCGACGACCAGCACGAACTTCTTGTCCTGGTCGGTGCCGACCGCGGCATCGTCGATCAGTAGCGCCGGATGCGGGGCGCTACCGCCCACCTTGACGCGCGCGTAGAGGCCCGGAATCAGCGCCCCGTCCGCGTTGTCGAACTTCGCGCGCACGCGGATCGTGCCCGACGACGTGTCGAGCCGGTTGTCGACCGACTCGATCGTGCCGCTGCGCGAATAGCCGGATTCATCGGCGAGACCGAGTTCCACCGGCACCTTGCCGCCGTCCTTCGCGCGGCTCAGGTATTGCAGATAGGTCTGTTCGTCCGCGTCGAACGATGCGTAGATCGGCGACACCGACACAAGCGTGGTCAGCGGCGCCGAGCTGGCGCCGGCCGACACGACGTTGCCGACCGTGATCTCCGCGCGCGACACGCGGCCCGATACCGGCGCGACGATCTTCGTGTAGCCGAGATTGATGCGCGCCGTTTCGAGCGCGGCTTGCGCGGCCTTCAGGTTCGCGCTCGCCTCGCGCGCGGCGTTCTGCTTCTCGTCGTAGTCGCGCTTGGCGATCGCGTTGTCGACGATCAGCCGTTGCGCGCGTTCCCAGTCGCTCTGCGTGTAACCGGTACGCGCCTGCGCAGCCGCGAGCTGGGCTTCCGCGCGATCGACTTCGGCCGCGTACGGACGCGGATCGATAACGAACAGCGTGTCGCCCTGCTTGACCAGCGCGCCGTCCTTGAAATTGACCGACACGATCGTCCCTGGCACCTGCGAACGCACGTCCACTTTCTGGACGGCTTCGAGACGGCCCGAATAGGATTGCCAGTCGGTGATCGTCTTCTGCACGACGGTCGCCACGTCGACTTCCGGCACGATGGTCGGCGCGGCCGGCGAGCTTGCATCCACGCGGATCGCGCCGAACGTGCCGAGCCCGGCAAGAACGACGACCACTAGCGCGGCAAGCGCCACGCGGCGGCGGGAAAGAGGAAGGATAGTCATGTGTAGCTCCCGGTATCGTTGATTGAATTTCTGTTTATCGATGAGCGCGCGCATCGAAGCGCCACTGGAAAAAGCGCACCGCTTCCTGCAAAGCGGGCGGATGATCGGCGAGCGCCGCGTGCGACACGCTCGGAAAGCGCACCACTTGGGTCTGCACGCCCGCGTCGATCAGATTGCTTGCATACTTTTCTGCCTCGACGTGCAGCACGTCGTTCTGCGCGGTGGCGATCAGCGTGGCCGGCAAGCCGGCGAGCCGCGACGATTCGAGCGGCGCCGCATACGGATGCATGCGCTGCGACGCTTGCGGCAAATACGCGCGATAACACGCGGCGCACTCGCGCGCGGTGATGTCCGAACCGAGCCGCTTCTCGTCGCCAAGCCGCGTCAGGCTCGGGTCGAGCATCGGACCGAACAGCGCCTGCGCGCTGATCTGCACGTCGCCACGATCGCGCGCGATGAACGCGAGACAATTGGCGAGTTGGCCGCCCGCGTCATGGCCCGCCACACCGATCTTTCTGCTATTGCCACCAAACGCTCGCGCCCGCGTCTGCACCCACAGCGCCGCGCGATGCGCATCTTCCGGCGCGGCTGGAAACGGAAACCGCGGCGCGAGCGAATAGCCCACCGACACCACGAGCGCCGGTAAGTGTTCTGCGAAATACCGCGCGGCGAAGTCCGCGCAATCGATCGAACCCTTCGTAAAGCCGCCGCCGTGAAAATAAAGCAATACTGGCAATGCGGTTTTTTTCGTCAGCCGATACAGGCGTAACGTAATGGGCTGAGCGTACCCATCGATACCCACGTCGGTGACTTCAAGTGTTGCGTCATTGGCCTCAGCGTCAGTGTCTTCGGCGGAAACGCCGATGGAAACGGACGGGTACGGCGATTTGAATGCATCCATGTCGAGCCGCGCAAAATGCGCATAGAACTTCAATGGTGCGAATTGTGGGTTCAGCAGACTCGCAAATAAATGCCTATAATCCGGCAACACAATTCGGTGCCTTTGAACAATCCGGTTGCGATTGTTTTTGCGGACTCCATTCCCGCCTGCGCACCTGCCCCTACTGGAGGTTTGCAATGGACCGGCTTCAGGCCATGCAAGTGTTCACACGTGTCGTCGACACCAACAGCTTTACCCGCGCAGCGGAGACGCTCGACCTGCCGCGCGCATCGGTTACTACGATTATTCAGAACCTCGAAGCGTTTCTCGGCACGCGGCTGATGCACCGGACCACCCGCCGTCTGTCGCTGACGCCCGATGGCGCCGCGTACTACGAGCGCTGCGTGCGCATCCTCGCTGACGTCGAAGAGACCGAGGCGAGTTTCCAGAGCGGCAACAAGAAGCCGCACGGCAAGCTGCGCATCGACATGCCGGGCTCGATTGGCCGTCTGCTCGTGATTCCAGCGTTGTGCGAATTCCACACGCGCTATCCGGACATCGATCTGCAACTGGGCCTGACCGACCGGCCCGTCGATCTGCTGCAGGAAGGCGTCGATTGCGTGGTACGCGTCGGCGCGCTGCAGGATTCGTCACTGGTCGCACGCCGCATCGGTCTGTTCGAGGGCGTGACGTGCGCGGCACCCGACTACATCAAGCGCGCGGGGATTCCCACTTCGCTCGAAGATCTCGAAAATCACAAAGCCGTCAATTACTTCTCGAGCCGCACGGGACGCACGCTCGATTGGGCGTTCCTGGTGAACGGCGACGAGGTGGAGGTGAAGATGAAGAGCATCGTGTCGGTCAACGACGCCGATGCTTACGTGACCTGCGGACTCGAAGGCTTCGGCCTGATTCAGCCGGCGCTCTTCATGGTGCTGCCACATCTCCGCTCGGGCCAGCTCGTCGAAGTACTGCCGGAACTGAAACCTTTGCCGATGCCGATTTCGGCAGTCTATCCGCACAGTCGTCATCTGTCGCCGAAAGTCCGCGTTTTCGTAGACTGGATTGCAGAGCTGTTCGATCGGTGCCCATTGCTCAGCGGACGCGGCAGTCTCGACGCCACCTGCACGAAGCGCACGTTCGAGCAGCGCGAGTCTGCGCCGGCGCTCGACACGCCGGTGATGTCCGAATGGGTCGCCTGAAGTACGTTAATTGAAACAGTGAATTCCAGCCGCGGCGCCAATGCCGCGGCAAGCGTGCAATTGCACTGCTTCTGCAAGGCTCGCTCGCGATTGTTCCTGAATCGCGACAATTCATTTCGCAAAACCGCGATTTATCCGCAACACGTCAACGTCTACATTTCACCCTGTCGCAGCGCAATCACGCTGCCAATGAATCGACAGGAGTGAATCATGAAACGTAATCTGTTGGCAGGCCTCGCCCTGTCGCTGCTCGTCAGCGTTCCGGCATTTGCGGAAGGCGGCGGTATCGGCCGTGCAGGAACCTATGACACGCAACCGGCGCCGAGCGCGAGCACGAAAACGCGCGCCGAGGTCAAGGCCGAACTGGTCGCCGCGTATCGCGACGGCTCGCTGCCCTCGTTGAATCGCACGTCGTATCCGAACAAAGGCCTGATCGGCCAGACGCAGGCCGCGCGCATCGCGTTGCAGGAAGGGACCAACGGCGAAGTGACCCGCGTCGCGAAGGGCCAGTAACGAGTTGGCAGAGGTTGATTCGGAAACCGGCGCGCCTGCCGCACTAGAAGCGCGCGCCTCTTCATCAAGGAGCACATCATGACACCATCGGAACTCGATAACTGGGATACCGATACGCCGGTGTGGACGCCGTATCGCCCGGTACAGCATTGAGTGTTGGCTTTCTGTCGTTCACGGCACTCGCCGCTATGCGCCCGCGAAGTGGCTTCGCGGGCGCATTTGCATTGAAGCGATCGAAAGCGCAAGCCGTTTTTTGCTGACCTGGGAGCGTTCAATCGGTGCCGTATTTGGGTGACCGTGGCCCGTACAACAGTCCGTTCGGCGGCCCGGCATGCAGAAGCCGATAGCTCGTCACGCCGGCGATATCGTGTCCCCTGTCCGTCAGCGAATTCGCAATCTGCTTGATCGCTGCCGTCGCCAGCATGCCGATCAGACCACCGCCGACATAGTTGTCGCCCTCGTTGCTGTTGGCGCTCGCACTACCCTGCCATAGCACGTCACCGGTCTTGAGATCGACTAGTTTGGCGGATGCCGTGACGACTGTCGCACTGTCGAGTACGTGATATACGGTGCCGTACTGCGTGATCTTCGAATACAGGGCCGCGTCGGCACCGAAGATTTCGCGCAGCTTCGCGGGCGAGGTCGCTTCGATCTCCGTCGCGATCGTCAGGCCGTTCTGCCTGAATGTTTCGTCCATCACCGCCACCGGTACCACGTAGTAGCCGGATTCGCCAAGCGGCATCGTCATCTGCGAGAGCATGCTGTTGGTCGCCTGAACATCAGTCGTTTCGTTGATCGGCGGCAGCACGAGGATCGAGCGTGGCCGACTGTTCCTGAAGTCCGTGTAGTCGGCGTGCTTAGCTGGTTGCGCGCACGCGGCCAGCAGTGCGACAGTCGACAGAGCAAACCAGAGTTTGAGGGAAAGGATCTTGGACATGGTGACTCGCTCAGGGCTGTTTCGGTTTCTTCATCAGGAAGTCCATGTAGGTCGAGGATTCCGGAAACAGCTGCTTCTCGGACTCGAATCCCTGCATGGCCTGGGTGTCGTTGCCGACACTCGCGTACAGCATGCCCAGTTGCGCATGAAATCCGGGCGGCGGCGTGTGCCCGTTGCCCCGGATATCCTGGAGGGACTTTTCGAGCGCCTCGATCTGCTCCTGCGGTGCCTTTTCACCCTTGAGATAGTCGTACACGGCCGGCTGGTAGCCGGTCCACTGGTAAAGCGGCGGGGGGCTGTTGGCCGCGCATCCCGAGAGGAGTACGGCTGCCATTACTACTGGCAAATAGATTCTCCGCATCATGCGGTTATGTTTCATCGTGAATCGCGTCATCATGTTGATTGCTGGTGCGGTTGGACGTGGATCGAACGCAATAGACCAGCACGCATTTACTGTGCGGCCCTGAGCGTGCCTGCATCGACCTGCTCGACGAGGTGATTGACGGCCTCCTGGATCGCCAGATCGAGCACCTTGCCGTTCAGTGTGGAGTCGTAGCTGGCGGTGCCGCCGAAGCCGATGACTTCACGGTTCGAAAGGCCGAACTCACCCGCGCCCTGGCTCGACGCCACGACTTCGGATGTCGTCGTATCGACGACGTTCAGGCTGACCTTTGCATAGGCCACCTGACTCTTGCCGCGGCCGAGGATGCCAAATAGCTGCCGGTCGCCAACCTCCTTACGACCGAATTCCGTGACGTCCCCCGTGACGACGAAGCGCGCACCCTTGATCGACTGGGCCTTTTTGAGGAAGCTCGCTTCCTGGCGGATTTCGTCGAGGTTGTCGCGATCGAGCACATTGAAGCGGGCGCTCTGCTGGAGAGACGTGATTAGAATGGTTTTGGCCTGACCACCGAGACGGTCAACGCCGTCCGAGAAGATCCCGCGCATATAGCTCGAGCGGTTGTCGAACTTGCCCACTGAAATGCCGATGGGTTGGCCCACGGCCGGTTTCTGGGCGCTGGCGACGGGCGGTACCGGCAGTGAGCGCGACGACTCCGTTGCACAGCCGCCCAGCGCCACGACGACGGCAACAGCCACGGTTCCAAGCGCATATGTTTTTGATGACTTCATGTTGTTTTTCCTCTTTGTTGAAACGACAGAAACCCCGATAGCGTCGGCGGGGAAAATTTCAGAATTGCGCGGTTACCTGGAAGCCCAATGCGACGCGTGCGGCATCGAATCCGGCCGGCTTGTAGATCGGCGTGCCCGCGAACACGTCATAGCTGTATGCGCCGAAACGCGACGGTACGGAGCCTTTCACGCCGATGGCCGCCCCCGCGAGTTGCGTGCCCGCGAGGTTCGCTGCCGACGGTCCCCATAGGTGGCCGTAGTCGAGACCCCCATACAGCACTTGTCCCGTCTGCCCAAGCGGATACTGAAGTTCATTACGCCAGTAAAAGCCCTTTTCCGCCGCGAGCATCGTCTGGCCACTGAAACCGCGCACCGTGTAGCGGCTGCCGATCGTCAGGTCGTCGATGTAGTTCAACTCGTCATTGGTGAATTGCCCGTGTACGGTTCCCACGTAGCGCAGCGACTGGCCTGCCGCCTGGAACGGCACTGAGAGATTGGCGTCGAGCGTCGCCATGTGGAAGCGGTAGGTTGGGCCGCCCGGCGTGTCGGACTGTGCGCCGAACCCGCCGGTACCTTGGCGGTAGGCCAGTGTTCCATCGAACTGCGCCGCGCCGAAGTAATGCCGGTTAGTGAACCCCACCTCGATGAAGGTGTTGTCGCGCTGCTGCTGCGGAATTTCGGTGCCCTCGATAAAGCTAGCCCCGAAGCGCTTGATCAGCTGGAATTCGACTCCCGACACATCGTTCTGGCTGCGGTGAAAGACGCGTTCGAGCTTTAGACCGGCCGTCTGCGCATTGCCGCTTGCCACGAACGTGCCGTTGACCGCCGCGATCTGCTGGTAGTAGGTGTTCGTGTAGCCATACAGCGTGCCGGTCCAGTAGCCCCACGGCACCGAATACGAAGCGTTCCAGCCGTGTGTACCGAGGTCGTGATTGCCGAACTGCAAGTCCTGGTTGTAACCGGCCGAGAGAATGTCGTTCAGGCCGAGCAGGTTATATAGTCCAAGCCTCACATTGCCGATATATCGGCCCGATTCGTTCGTGCCTGAGTTGCCGGCCGACAGGGCGAGCGACCATGGCTTTGAACGCTTGACAGTAATTGCCACGTCGCTTTCTGCGGGCGCGTCGCCGGGGACGATCTGCATGGTCGTGTCCTGATTGGGCACGCGCTTCATCTGCTCGAGTCCCTGTTCGAGATCACGAAGCTGGAGCACGTCGCCGTCGCGCGCGGGGAAGGCTGTCTTCCAGGTGCCGCGTGTGGACTCGTCGGCGAACTTAAGCTGACGGACGACGCCGGGGACGAGGGCGAGTCTTAGCGTGCCCGTTGAAAGATCCTGCGTTGGCAGCATCACGCGCGTGGTGATGTAGCCGCGGCTCAGGATCTCTGCCTGCAGGCCCTTTGTGAGCACGTCGAGCCCTTTCTGGCCGACGCATTGGCGCTGGTAGTGATCGAGCCATTCGCGCGCGAACGCGAAGCGGTCCTGCGGTAGCGCGGATGCGCCTTGCGAGCGGACTGATTCCGGCAGGGTGGACGGCACGCCGAGCGCGAACTTATCGATGCGGAAACAGGGCGTTTCGGCTGGCAGTTCAGGCCAAGCTTCGTTCACAGGTACCGTTGACCGCACGACCGGTGCGGCGACAGTTGCCGCTCGCTGCCCGGCGTCGTGCTGCTGCTGGACTTGTTGCTGCTGTTCGGCGTTCGCACGGCCCGCGGCCGCCTGTTCGGCGGAGATAGGCGTCTGCGCCGCCGCGTCAAAGGCCACTACGGATGCGAAGAACAGCAGGGAATTTGTGCGCAGGGTCATTGGGAGGTGCGCAAGATTGGCTCGTCTATGCTGCCGCAACGCAATGGCGCTGCGTCCGTCCGGATAGCCGGTCCTCGCAGGTCGTGGCTCGTTTTGCGAAACGCGGCGATGAGGGATCGACCGGTGAAGACCCTGAGGTTGAAGTACGCCGGATGCGCCTCTTTGCGCTCGAAGAATCGCGAGTGCAGTCGCCGGTGGATGTGTGCGGCGCTCCAGCGCGCGAACGGATAAAGAACGACCGCCAGCGGACACACGACGACCGCCTTCTTGACCCGGTCCGCGGTAGCAAAGACTAGCCCCGCTCCGCGCGCTGCCATCACATAGCCAAGGGTGTAAACGTCGATGGGTGATATATGGCCCTTGTCGAAGGTCGATCTTTCATCGCCGATCAATTGCGCCGAGGGCTTGAATTGATAGAAGTACCCGCACATCAACAGAACGATGCGGGACCACAGGCACGAAACATTTGGGGTGCTGATATAGATCAGGCCGCCGGCTTTTGTCACACGTACCAGCTCGGAAAGCAGTTGCCGCTGCCGAAGCACGTGCTCGATGCCTTCCATGCATACCGTGACATCAAATGTTTCACTCGGGAAGGGAAGAGGTTCCTCCATGTTGACCTTCACGAACTCGGGGTACGCCTCGTTCAGGTCTGCACAGGTGACGTCGTATCCGAGAACGCGCAGGTGCTCCCCAAACAGGCCGTTTCCCGCAGGTAGGTCGAGAATGCTCGAGCCTGGCGCAGCGCGCTTCACGATATCGTCGTGAATCATGCGCATGTACGCCGTGTACCCTGACACGTGGCTGAAACGTGGTCTACTCATTTGTGGTTTACTCATTGTTGATTGTGCATGGAGGTACAACCCGCAAAACCGTCCATCGATAAAATCATGCGCTCTCGCATGCACCTCCCCAAAAAACAAAGGGCGGCTTCTGGGCGTGGACTACGAAAGAAAGGGAAGACGCTATGTAACCGGCAACGGCACGACATACGCATAAACTGCATTGATTATTTGAACGCCGAAGAAATTTTTAAGTTAATTTCGCCACTATTTTCATTAGCAGCGCCCAAACAATTGATCGTGATCGTGTCGAGTCCCGCATTGCCCCGTGTAGTGGTCGAGCCATTTGCGCGCGAACGTATCAATGCCGTGCAGCTGCTGTGTTGTCCGCTGGCGGCGGCGTTTGCTGTGCGAAGGAGAGCGATGCCACGGCCGTAAGTGGGGACACCACCAGCCTCTTTTTTGATTTTCATAGCCATTTCGAATCTTATTCTTTGAACGCGCCACGAATGTGCGTCCATTATCTCAGGCCTCGCTGTCCCGCTTGAACCATGGACCAAATTTTTTGGGATCGTCACTCAGCATCCCGGCCTTGCGAAGATGGTTTGGCAGATATCGGATGAAGACAGTCAAGATAACCACGAAGGATGGGATCCCAATACCAAATACAGAAAAATTGTCACTCAAACCAATTAATTTTCTGCATATGCCGACCACGATAACGGCGTAAAATCCGGCCGCCGCAACCGAAATCCCACCAACAGCACCCACTATTTGGCTAACTGCATACAGACGCTTCCAGTTCACTTGTCGCCCCCGCTATTACGGATGTCGTTTATAAGGGCCAATCCTTTCATCCCTACACCAAATAGCAAGACGCCTTGATTTGTTCCGTATGGCGTTGCCCGATCGATGAACGGAATCAACTTATTGTTGCTAATTTGTGGCACCGTCACGTCAAACATCGAATTTGGGCGCCGCAAGCCATCTGACGTGCCCATCTTGAGGGGGACAGGAGCATATAGAGCAGCAATTGCGGCGGCAAGACTTAATCCGTTATATGCGACGTTTCCCCACCCCGAGGGCAACACCTCATTGAACCCGTAACGTAATGGATTCACACTTGGCGCATTGATACCGTTGTATCGGTTGTACAGTCCATCCGCGCCTTCGGCCATATCACTCAAACCGACCGACGCCATAGGCACACCGGCTGCACACCCGAGCGCCGTCGTGCAAAGTCCGACCCCTGTTTTGGCTGTCACGCCACCCAACACCAGTTTCGCCCCATCCTTCGCGACACCGACTGGATCACTATGAACCGCGTCGCCAATTTTTTGCGTCGGCGTATAGACGAACAATCCCGCCTCCTGCTGACGGTTCACCCACTGAATCTCCGGACCAAGCTGAGACGCCTCAAGCTGACTCACATAGTTCGCGTTGTACTCCTCACTTCCCGGTGCGTACTCCGCCCAGCACTTCAAGGCATAGCACGCCGCACGCGTGAGCCTGTCCTCTTCGGCCTTGTCTCCATTGACCTGCTTCGCGATAGCGGTCTTTTCCTCCGGATGCAACTGCCGATTGAAACGATCTACGTTGTAACCCGAGAATGCCCCCGATTCGCCGCCGACGGCACCGCCAGCCCCCGTGGCGATCGCATTCGCGACAATGTTGCCAAGCGCTTCGTTCATGCTGGCGTTACCGGTCGGGTCCGCGCCCGCAATCGCACTGCTCAGTTCGTTCAGCTTGCCTCCGGCGATCGACGCGACCGCCGCGCCCGCCGCACCACCCACGGCATTCCCGCCCGCCAGGCCCGTCACCAGCGCCGCGCCCGCACCCTGAATCAGCGCACGGCTTGCCCCGCCTTCCTTCCAGGCATCCATCCCCGCCTGGTCGCCCGCGTCCTTTGCTTCCTTGTACTTCGAATCAGCGTAATCGCCGATCCGGCGCGACACCGCCTCGCCTGCCGCACTCGCCGCCGACATCATGTCCGCCTGCCGGTCCAGCATGTTCTGCATGTCCAGTAGCTTCGCCACCGTGCCGTTCGTATCCGTCGTGTCGCGGTTCAGGCTCGCCAGATCCTGCTGCTGGTTCGCCGGATCAGTCACCGTGATCGTGCCCGCGCTGACGCCGCTCTTCGTCGTCGCGCTGTCGTTGCTGCTGTCGTGCTGACCCAGCATCGGCGAAGCACCACCGGTATTCTTGCCCGACGTATTGCCGTGCGTGCTGTAGTTCGCACCGCCGTCTCCCGTCGTCACACCCGCGCTGAAGCCGCTCGATTTCACGTCGTAGTTGGACTGGTTCTGGATGTCCGAGAAAGACAGCGAACCCGTCGTCAGCGAATTCTTCGACGCATCCGCGTCGCTCGCGATCAGCCCACCTTTCAGGTCCGTGTTGCCCTTGACGTTGATGCTGAAACCACCGTCTCCCGCCTGAATTCCAGCCTGTTCGTTGACACCCGCGTAGCTGCCCGTCGCGTCACCCCTGCTCTGGCTGAAGCTGCCACTGGCACCGCCCAGGCTCGCACTGAAGCCGCCGCCCGCACTCGACTGATGCGCCGAGCTCACCAGCGTATCCTGCACACTCGCGATGTTCAGATTGCCGCCCACATCGGCGCTCACCTGATTGCCACTCACGTTCGAGCCAATGATGTTCGTATCTCCGCCCGAGATGATCGTCACGGTATTCGACGCGATCACACGGCTGTTGTTCTGCGTTGCCAGATCGCTATTGCCGTCGCCATTCGCCTTCGACATCGCCGCCGAGACGCCGAATCCGCCCGTGCCGTACGAAATCCCCACGCTCGCGCTCTGCGACTCGTTCGAACTGCGCGTCGAATCCGTATCCGTGGTATTGACGATATTGACCTGATTGTTCGCCGCCAGAATCACGTCGCTGGCATTGACGTTCGAACCAGCAATCGTCACATTACCGCTGCCGGGCGTGGCGTCACCAGTTGCCGCAAACACCACCGTGCCGCCCGCGTTCACGCTTGACCCTACGTTTGTCGTGGAGCCCTCTGAGTACGTGCTTTTCGAGCTACTGGAGCCGAAACTGAGTTCGACCTTCATCTGGGGCGTCGTGCCCGCCGCAAGATCGTTGACCAGCCCGCCTGCGGCCATGTTCGCGTCCCACGCCGCGCTCGCTGCCGCCATGCCGTGCAATGCCGCCGCACGATCATCCTTGCTGTTGCTGGCCGCGTGTGCCTGGCCAGCCGCATTCGATATCGCATCAAGCACCGGCGCTTTCACGGCAAGGGTGAACCCGCTCTGTTTGACCGCATGCGATTCGTCATGGTGCGTGGTGTCGGTGGCCGCGTCGATGATGACGTTCGCGCCATTGCCCGTGACGTTCTGCGCTGCGATGAGGTCGCTGCCGGTCACATGCAGATCATTGCCCGCGACGATGTTCAGATTGCCCGCGAGCGAGCCGACGGTGCTGCCCGTGTTCGTTACCTGCGACGTATTGGTGGTATCGGTCTGCGTCTTGCTGCCGACCGATATGCCGATACCGCCGCTCGTACCGAACCCCGACTCATGTTTCTGATAGTACGTGGACGTAGTCTCTGAATCCTGTGATGTCGTAATGTTGACGTTACCAGCAGCTGTCAGATTCACGTCATTCGTGCCCGCCACCGTCGAGCCTTTCACAGTCAGGTCCTTGCCCGCGCTGATGCTGACTGAGTCCCCTGCAACCGTACTTCCCACGCCGATATTCGCATGCGTGCCCTGGGTCGTGTCGGAGGTGGAGCTATGGAACGCACTACCGCGCTTCGACCCGGTTGCTACATAGGAATCGTGTTCCTCGCGGGCTTCGTTGACATTCACGTCGCCGCTTGCCGCGATGATTGCTGCACCGGTACCCGCTGTGAGTGTCGAACCGGTGAGCGTCACATTGCCCTTGCTGGTGTCCGTGCCGGCCGCCGCGAGTATCGCATTGCCGCCTGCCGAAAAGGTCGTGCCAACTGCCTGCTCGTCGTAGATGCGATCGACTTCCTTGCGCGAACTGTCGTCAGTCGCGACGTTATTAAAGGTCGCGGTGTTCGTGACCGTTGTCGCCGTCAGGTTGCCGCCGGCCACCGCTGCTAGGTCGCCGCCTGCCGTGACCGTCGTGCCCTTGAACGTCATGTCATTGCCGCTCTGCATCGCGAGGTCGCCACCGGCCGATATCGCGCTCGTCTGGTTCGTTGTGCCGCTCGCCTCCCAATGATGCTGGTCATTCAGCGTCACCGATTGCGTGGTCGTGGACTGCACGGTGTCAACATCAATGTCGTGACCAGCGCTGATCGACGCGTCACCGCCCGCGTTGATGTTCCCGCCGTGCACGGTCAGATCATTGCCTGCGGCAATGACCATGTCGCCGGTCGAGGCGATGGAGCCCAGCGCGCCGAGCAGCGTCTGGCCGACCTTGCTGTCACCGGCGGCCGAACTGATTCCAGTCGCGTCGACCAGCGTCGTATTGATGATGTTGTTGGCCGCCAGCACCGCGACGCGGTTGCCGCTGATCAGACCCGATGCATTGACCACGTCGCTGGTTGCCGACACGACCGTCGTGCCATCCGTGCCGCTACTCGTAATCGTGCCCGCCCGGTTCACGATATTGGTGCCCGTGACGACCGTCTGCGTACCACCCCTGATCGTGCCGCTGTTGTTCACGCTGCCCGTCGCGTGCAATTCAACATCGTCAGCGGCAATGAGCGCGCCCGTAGGCTGCAGATCGTTGGCGTGCGTCTGCGCCAGATAGACCTGCGGAACCAGCACCGATTGCGTCGTGCCATCCGGCAGCGTGACTGTCTGGCTGACCAACCACACGATATCGCTCGTCAACGCATCCATCTGTGCCGCGCTCAGCGCGACGCCAACGGCCAGGCCAAACTGCTGCGCGACATTCACGCCCGCCGTCATCAGCGCCGTGTATTCGTCGAGGTTGCTGCTGTAGCCTTGCAGGTAGACGCGACCGGTGAGTTGCGTAATCTGGTTTTGTACCAGCTGTGCCTCGTACAGTCCGTCGCCGAGGCGCTTTTCCACACTTTGAGGATTCAGGCCCAATGCGCCAAGCATGTAGTCGCTGCTGATGAACTTCGTGTAGCTCGTAAAGCGCGAATCGGTCTCGACGAGGTAGGGTGCGTTCGGTGCAGTACGTAGCGAATACAGGCCGCTCGTCGGCAGCGTGACATGGAGCGACCCGGAACTGTCCGCGACCGTCTGCGGCGCGTTCGCTTTCTGGCCCGTCAGCACCTGGTTGGCGCCGAGCGTGCCGCCCGTCGCTCCGGTTGCGGAGTTCGCCGCAGCAACGTTGGTATTGTTGATGTCCGTGCCACTGATAACCACCGCCCTGTTCGCGATGATCGTGCCGCCCGTTCCGCCGATCGCCACCGGCGCGAGCACGACCGACGGTTCCACCACCTGACCCACGTCCTGCGTGATGTTCTCGTTCCATGCGTAGGTCGATACGATGTCCTGGCGCTGGTACTGGTACAGCGTCTGCCCGGTGTTGTTCACCTGGGTGCCGCCGTAGTTGCCGCTGCCCGACGGATCGAGCGAGCCGTCCTGCGTGGTACTGCCAATCTGGATCGAGCCACCCGCCGCAATCGCGCTGTAGTTGTTGTTCAGCGTGCCGATGTTCGCGAGCGTCATGTCACCGCCCGCAAGCAGCTGACCCTGCTGTGCCTGCGCGCCCGTTACCTGATCCTGCTGCGTTGTGGTCGTCGTATCGCGTGCATACTCGACGCGCTGGTAGCCCTTGTGTCCGTCGCTGCGGGTTGCGTACTCGGTTGACGGCAGGTAGTTGATATTCGGGTTGTAGTCGTCCCAGTAGTTGACGGTGATCGTGCCGTCGCCGTTGGTCGTGATCGAGTTGTACCAGATCGTCTGCTGCGTGCCATTGACGTTCACAACGAGCACATTGTCCGTCGGATTGGGGCCCGCCGTTTGTGAAATGATCTGCGAAGCGGAGAACGTCGTGTCGATCGGCGCAATGTAGCCGTTATCCCACATCGACTGCGAGCAGTAACCGCTCACGGCATTGCCTGTTGCACAGGCCATGTATTTGCCGCGCTTGGTCTGGTGGACCGTCTCGACGTCGGTCGTCACGGTCTGAACCGTCGGCGCGGGCCGCGAGTTGGTCAGCGTCTGTGCGGCGATTTGGAGGTTGCCCTGTGCCTGGATCGTCGACTGGTCGTTCGTGACCGTGTTCGAGCGGTTGGACAGCAGGCCGTTTGCGTCGCGCGTGCCATCCGCTGCGAGGTTCACGTCTGCGAGGCTGAAGACGTTCGCGCCGCCTGTGTTCGATATATCGCCGGGCGAATAGAGGTTCACTTGCGCCGCCGCGGCAATGATCGCGGCGGCGCCGGTATTCGCGATGGACTGGCTGCCGGTCAGCGTCACCGTATTGCCGATGATGGTCGCCGTATTGGTCAGCGTCGCGCTGTTCGTCGTGACCGTATCGCCCTCGATGCGGCCTTCGTTGGTGATTGCGTTCGTTGCATTGACGGTCGTGCTGGCCGAGTTCAGGTCTGCGCCCGCCTGGTTGTCGACGTTCGCAGCATTCACCGTCAGCACATTCACCGCGCCCAGCGTGCCCTGGTTTGTGAGCTTGCCCGCGACAGTGAAGCTCAGATTGCGGTTGGCCTGCATCTGGTTGGCAGCATGGTTCACGTAGTCGCCATTGACCGTCACCGCGCCATCCCGACCCGCGATGATCGTGCCGTCGCCCGCCAGCCGGTTCGTCGTGAGCGTCAGGTTCTGATCGCTGCCGATCGCGCCGTTCTGATTCGTGAGGGTGCCGGTCGTGATGACGACGCTGCCACCGCTGCCCTGATCGTTGCCGATCCTGCCCGAGGTGTTGTCCAGCGACGCGGTATCGAGACTGACCACGCCGTTGCCATGGATCGAGCCGTTCACATTGGAAACCGCCGCGCCTGTGCCGTTGAGCGTCAGGTCGTTCGCGCCCGATAGCGTACCGTCCGAATTGTCCACGGACTGCGATTCGTAAACGGTCAGGTTGTTGCCCGCGACGATCTGGCCACCCTGGGTATTCGACAGCGACGCGCCTGAGACCATGACATCGCCGTTCCCGCCGATGACCCCTGCGCCCGCTACGCCGCTCCCATTGCTGTTCCTGATCGATCCCGCGCTGACCGTCGTTGCGCCCATACCGGTATTGGCGATGCGGCCCGAAGAATTGTCGAGCGATGCGCCGGCAATCTCCAGGGTAGCCGACCTGCCGTTCGTGCCGATCTGCCCACCCGCATTGGTGAGCGCACCTTGTGCGGAGACAAATGCATCACCATCCGACTGGATGAGTCCCGCCGCGTTGTTCAGTGTGCCGCCTGACTGCGCGGCCAGCGCGCCGCCCGCGACCAGCGAACCGCCGCCATTGTCGATGCTGCCGCCCGACACCGACACGTCGCCGTTGCCACCAATCAGGCCGCCCGCTGTGTTCGACAGTGCACCCGACGCACTGACGGTAGTCGTACCCGTACCAGCGTTGGAAATGCTGCCACCGTCGTTCGCTACCGTCTGTGCGTTGATGCCTAACGTGTCGTCCGCCTGCACGGTGCCGCCGGCGTTGCTGAACGCCCCGGTGTCCGCAATCGATACGTCGCGGGCGCTGATCTGCCCACCCGCACTGTTGTCCAGCGAGCCAACCCTGAATGCCGCCAACGACTGCGCCGCCAGCGTGCCGCCCCGGTTCGACACCGCTCCTGCCTGCACGTCGAGCGAGCCATTGGTGGCAAGCGTGCCGCCATTGTTCGACAGCGCGCCTGTCTGCACGGACAGCCTTCCGGCGCCCGAACTGGTGATCGTGCCGTCGTCGTTGAGGATCGTGGCAGGGCTCAGCACCAGATCGGCGCTGTTCGTCTGCAATGAGCCGCGGGTGTTGTCAAGCGTGCCGGAGACGGTAACCGTAATCGGCCCCGTGCCGGTCTGCGTGATCGTGCCGCTGCGGTTCGTGAAGTTGCCTGCACGGATCGCAAGTTGCGGCGCGTTGAAGGTGCCGCCGCTGTTGTCGAGCGTGCCTGCCGCATTTGCCGTAATGGACGAGCCTGCGCCGGTGATTGCGTTGACGAGGCTCAGGTTACCGTCCCTCGCTGTCAGCGCGAGCGCCGTACCTGCCCACGTCTGCGCATTGGCCAGATCGAGCGACACGCCGTAAAGCGTCACGGTGCCGGAGGCGGCGTTCTGGCCCGTAGCGGACAGCAGCCCCGCCGAGGTCACCGACAGATTGCCACTGGTGCCCAGACTGCCGTCAGGACTGACGCCCGCGCCGAGCAATCCCGTCGACGCGACGCTGCCCGCCGTCGCCATGAGGTCTTGCTGCGCCGCAAGTGTTCCGGAATTCGTTAGCGCGCCTGTCGCGCCGATCGTGGCATTCCGCTGCCCGTAGATCGTGCCGCTATTCGCGACGCTCGCCGCACTGATGCCGATGCTGCCGCTTGCGTTCATCGTGCCGGACTGCACGAGCTGGCCCGAACTCGTCAGTGTGAGGTCGCCCGCCTGCGCGGCGATCGTGCCTGCATTGGCCACACCGACACCCTTCTCCGTACCGACCAGCGTGATACGGTTCGCGTACATGCCGCCGAGCTGCGCTACGTCGATGGACACGCCCGGCGCGGCTCCGCTTCCAGTGATGGGCGTCGCGTTCAGGCTCGCGTAATCGACGCTGTTCGCACCCGCGAATACGTTCAGCGTATTGGCGTAGATCGCTGCGTTCACCTGCACCGCGCGTGCGATGAGGTCCACCTGATCGATATTCGAGGTGTTCAGACCCGCACCTTGAACCGTGATCGTGCCGCCCGTAACGTTGAACCCGGTTAGGTTGCCACTGCCGTCGATCAGCGGATTGCCGGTCGTGAGGATGCCGCGCGAGGTATTGATGAAACCGCCGCCGTCCACGACCAGCCCCGATGAATTGGCGATCACGACAGCCGCCGCTTTCTGGCCCGCGACCTCGACATAACCGCGCAGCAGCGACGGATTATTGCTATTGACCTGATTGACGATAATTTTCGCGGCGTCGTTCGGCCCGAAATTCGGATTGCCGTTAATCTGCCCCGCCAATTGCGTACCCGTTATAACGGGCGAATTGTTGAGAATCGCGCCATTCTTCTGGACGTCGAACTGTGAATAAGTGTTGAGAGAAACACCCGCACCGGACGGTTTATTGATATTAACCTGCGGCAGGCCGTTTGCCGTGCTGACTACGCCAGGCGCATGGGTACCTGATGGGACAATCTGCGCGTCTGAAAGCGCGGGCGCGAGTCCGCACAGCACCAGCACGGCAAAGGCCGCATGACGCATTGCAAAGAGTGTGACAGACTGTAACGCAACCGATAAGCCGGTTTCACCGCGACTGGAGTTCCCGTGACCGATCGCAGTTTCTGCAACGGCAGTGAGCATACCTCGAAGCGTGCTGAAAACAAGCCGATAACAACGGTTATTCATTGCTTATACCTGTGATGCCCGATGAAGCCCTGCGCAATGCAACGGCATCAAAAGGTTATCAAGGAGAGCAAATGGCGACTACGAGACAATTCTGAGTTATTCTGAATTTGTCGATATTTAACGATCGTAGTTATCCACCGCTTTTTCAGAAAGTCCAACGCTTCATCAAATCCACGCCTTTTGCAGACTTTTCTTAACTGTCGTTCACGTCACTCGCCATTTGCTTTGAAGCGATCGAAAGCGGCCGCGGCCCGCGACGACGCGCTTGCGGTCGTTTCCCTATAATCGAAGGTCTTTCCCTCGCAGCGGGTTTGTGCGCTTCACCATAGGAGAGCAACACGATGGAATATGTGAAACTCGGCCGCACCGGCCTCGATGTATCGCGTCTCTGTCTCGGCTGCATGAGTTATGGCGTGCCCTCGCGCGGCACGCATACCTGGACGCTCGACGACGAAGCCGCGCGGCCATTCATCAAGCAGGCACTCGATCACGGCATCAACTTCTTCGATACCGCCAACGTCTATTCGGACGGCACCAGCGAGGAAATCGTCGGCCGTGCGCTGAAGGACTTTGCGAAACGCGATGAGTTCGTGCTCGCCACCAAGGTCAATAGCCGCATGCATCCGGGCCCGAACGGCGCAGGGCTGTCGCGCAAGGCAATCATGGCGGAGATCGATCACAGCCTGCGGCGGCTCGGTACCGACTATGTCGACCTGTATCAGATTCATCGCTGGGACTACGGCACGCCGATCGAAGAAACGATGGAAGCGCTGCACGACGTCGTGAAGGCCGGCAAGGCGCGCTATATTGGCGCATCGTCGATGTACGCATGGCAGTTTGCCAAGGCGCTACAGGTGGCCGAGCGCAATGGCTGGACCCGCTTCGTGACGATGCAGAACTATGTGAACCTGCTGTATCGCGAGGAAGAGCGCGAAATGCTGCCGCTGTGCGAGAGCGAAGGCATCGGCGTGATTCCGTGGAGCCCGCTTGCACGCGGACGCTTGACGCGCGACTGGGACACCGAGAGCGCGCGCTCGGAAACCGATGAGTTCGGCCGCACGCTGTACGCGCAGACGCAGGAAGCGGATCGGCGTATCGTCGAGCGGGTCAGCGAGATCGCGAAAGAGCGCGGCGTGCCGCGCGCGCAGGTTGCACTAGCGTGGGTGCTGCAGAAGAAGCCGATTACCGCGCCGATTGTCGGTGCGACCAAGCTGCATCATCTCGACGATGCGGTCGCGGCGCTGTCGTTGAAGCTCAGCGATGAAGAGATTCACCGGCTCGAAGAACTGTATGTGCCGCATGCGGTGGCAGGGTTCAAATAAGCGCTTTGGCGCGTACAGGAGTCCAGTTGGCTCAGGCGGAATGGCCCGCGATTTCAGTGCGGGGCGTTTCGCCTCCTCTTCGCTAACTACGCGGCACATCCGGTTCGAAGAACACCCAGCGCACCTGAGGAAACGTGGCCTGCAAGTCGGCCTCGATAACATTGATCGCATCGACCATCGCGCGGCCGCTCGCATAGTCGATCATTTCCGCCTGCACCGCCACCACCACGTGACGTCCCCACTGCAGCGTGATCATATTGATGATGCTGCGAATCTCGGGACGCGCGCGCAGATGCGCGTCGATGGCGCCGCGCACTTCCGGGCTCGCCGATTCGCCGACGATCATCGACTGCACTTCACGCGCGACGAGCCACGCGATCGTCATCAGCAGAAGACCGACTCCCACCGAGCCGAGCGCGTCATACAGGGGGTTGCCGGTCATCATCGTCAATAGCACCGCGACGAAGGCGATCGCGAGACCGAATAGCGCGGCGATATCTTCGCCGGCTACGACCAGCAGATCCGATTCGCGCGTCTCGCGAAACCACTGCCACAGATTCTTGTCCGGATACGTCTTGCGAATCTCCTTGATCGCGCCCCACAGCGATAGCGCTTCGAGCACCACCGACACACCGAGCACCGCCAACGCGACGAACGCGTACTGCAACGGCTCGCGGGCAATGAGCCGATGCACGCCCTCATACACCGAAAACGCGCCGCCGACGAAAAACAGCAGCAACGCAACCAGCAGCGAATAGAAGTTGATTTCGCGGCCGCTGCCCATCGGATGCAAAGGGCTTACCGGCTTGCGCGCTTCGCGCAGCCCGAAAAGCAGCAGCAGTTGATTGCCGCAGTCGGCGGTGGAGTGAATCGCTTCGGCGAACATCGAGCCGGAGCCGGTGAACGACGCCGCGGCGAACTTGCAGACGGCGATGCCGAGGTTGGCGGCGAGCGCGTAGAAAATGGCTTTCGGCGATTCTTCTTTCATCTGCGGGCGGGCGTCCGTGAGTGGGCTGGGTATTGTTGGCGATTGCACGACCGAAGCGATCGGCAAGCACTCGGTATTATGGATGACAACGACACACCAGGCCGCAGGAATCAGACCCGACGTGTCGCCGTGCCGCCAGCACCCCAAGCGCCCTTTCCACCTTCGCGCGGCTCACGCCCGCTCGAGCGCCGCCATCTCCCGCACGACCACCAGCAGCACCGAAAGACTCGCGCCGCCCGTCGCACGCAAATCGGTCAGCAGACGCGTATAACGCTCGAGCTGCGCCGCGCGTTTCTCGCGCCACGTTTGCACCAGCGAATCGGGCGCCGACGCATCGGTCGCGCCAGCCAATGCGCTCGTGGTCAGCGCGCGCTTGAGGCGGGCGAGTTCGGCGAGCGCCGATGCGCGCGCGAGCATGTCCCAATGCGTCGGCGCCGGCAACGAAGCGGCGCGCTCGCTGATCCAGCTGTAGTTCAGGAGCGTGCCGAGCGCGAAGTAGACGCCCGCGACCTGTTCGAGATTGCGCTCGCACGTCGAAGCGACTTCGGCAATATCGAGCAGCGCGGCCGACACCTCGCCGCTCGCGATCCGCACCGCGAGATCGCTATCGACACCTGCATCGACGAACGCCCGCTGCCGCTCCGACAACGCTTCGAGATCAGCGGCCGGCAACAGCGCCGGCCATTGCGGCGCGAGACGCTGCGCGGCATCGCGACAGCGTGCGAGCAGGCCGGTCACGTCGCCGTTGGTTGCGCCCGTTTGCAGATGCCGCAGGAACCACAGCGCCGAACGTTCGACAAGCCGCGCGACCTCTGCGAACATGCGCGCCTGCACGTCGTCGGCGACGCGGTTGTCGAGCGCGTCGATGCTGCGCCAGATCTGATCGAGATCGAACACATCGCGCGCCATGATGCACGCGCGCACGATGTCGCCGGGCTGCGCATCGGTCTCCTCCATCAGCCGATGCACGAACTCGCAGCCGACGCGATTCACGAGCGCATTGGTCAGATGCGTCGCGAGGATTTCACGGCGCAGCGGATGGCGCTGCATCGGTTCGCGGAAACGCTGCCGCAGCGGCTTCGGAAAGTACTCGATCAGCATGTCGCTGACGAGCGGGTCCTCCGGCATCGACGATTCGAGCAGCGCGTCATAGAGCCACATCTTGCTGTACGCGAGCAGCACCGCGCGCTCGGGTGTCGTCAGTCCCTGCTTCGCGGCCGCACGCTCGGCGACGTCTTCGTCGGTCGGCAGAAACTCGATCACGCGATTGAGCCGCCCCGCCTTCTCCAGATAGCGCATCAAACGCGTTTCGGCATCGAGCAACTCGACGCCGAAGCGGCCCGCGATCGACAAGGCCTGCGTCTGGTAGTAGTTGTCCGTCAGCACGAGCAGACCGACTTCATCGGTCATTTCTGCAAGCAGCGCATTGCGCTGCTTCTCCGTCATCTCGCCGTCGGCGACGACGAGACCCAGCAGAATCTTGATGTTGACCTCGTGGTCCGAGCAATCGACACCGGCCGAATTATCGATCGCATCGGTATTGATGCGGCCGCCGTGCTGCGCGAACTCGATGCGGCCGAGTTGCGTCAAGCCGAGATTGCCGCCCTCGGCCACGACCTTGCAGCGCAGGTCGGCACCGTTCACGCGGATCGCGTCGTTCGCACGATCGCCCGCCTGCTGGTTGGTTTCGCGGCTCGCCTTCACGTAGGTGCCGATGCCGCCGTTATAAAGCAGATCGACCGGCGCCTGCAGAATCACCCGCATCAGCTCGGCCGGCGACAGCGCCGCCGCGCTGGTCCCGAGCGCCGCCTGCACCGCCGGCGACAGCGGAATCGTCTTCGCGCTGCGAGGGAACACGCCGCCGCCCGCCGAGATCAGCGACGGATCGTAATCGGCCCAGCTGGAGCGGTCGAGCATGAAGAGCCGCGCACGCTCCGCCATGCTCGCGGCGGGATCGGGATTCGGATCGAGGAAGATATGGCGGTGATCGAACGCGGCGAGCAGCTTGATATGCGGAGACAGCAGCATGCCGTTGCCGAACACGTCGCCCGACATGTCGCCGACACCGACCACCGTGAAGTCCTGGCTCTGCGTGTCGATGCCCATTTCGCGGAAGTGCCGCTTGACCGACTCCCACGCGCCGCGCGCGGTGATGCCCATCTTCTTGTGGTCATAGCCGACCGAGCCGCCCGACGCGAACGCGTCGTCGAGCCAGAATCCGTATTCATGCGAGATTGCATTCGCGTAGTCGGAGAACGTGGCCGTGCCCTTGTCGGCGGCGACGACCAGATACGGGTCATCGGGATCGTGGCGCACCACGTCAGGCGGTGGCACGACGTCGGTGCCCGCCAGATTGTCGGTTACGTCGAGCAAGCCGCGCAGGAAGGTCTGATAGCACGTGACGCCTTCGCGTATCCACGCATCGCGCTCGCTCTGCGGCGGCGGATTCTTGACGACGAAGCCGCCCTTCGAGCCGACCGGCACGATCACGACGTTCTTCACCATCTGCGCCTTCATCAGGCCAAGCACTTCCGTGCGGAAATCCTCGCGCCGATCCGACCAGCGCAGGCCGCCGCGCGCGACGCGCCCGCCTCGCAGATGCACGCCCTCGACGCGCGGCGAATAGACCCATATCTCGAACATCGGCTTCGGTTCGGGCAGGCCGGGCACCTGCGCGGGATCGAACTTGAACGACAGGTACGGCTTCGGTTGCCCCTGAGCGTCGTGGCGGTAGTAGTTGGTGCGCTTGGTCGCCTTCATCACGCCGAGGAACTGCCGCAGGATGCGGTCTTCGTCGAGATTCGGCACCTGGTCGAGCGCGCTGTCGATCGACTCCAGACAGGCGTTGACGCGGGCTTCGCGTACCGTGCCGAGCGCCGGATCGAAGCGCGCGACGAACAGGTCCACGAGCATGCGCGCAATCGCCGGATTGCCGGTCACCGCGCGTTCGATATACGCGTCGCTGAACGTCGAACCGACCTGGCGCAAGTACTTCGCGTACGCGCGCAGAATCGTCACCTCGCGCGCATTGAGCTGCGCACGCAACACGAGGCGGTTGAAGTCGTCGCTTTCGATCGTGCCGGTCCACACCTGCTCGAACGCCTGCTCGAACAGATCCTTGACCCGCTCGATGTCGAACTCGGCATCGTCCGCAACTTCGAGGCCAAAGTCGTGGATCCACGCGGGCATCGCGCCCGGCGCCTCGATCAGATAAGGCCGCTCTTCGTCGACGCGCACGCCCAGATGTTCGAGCATCGGCAAGCTGCGCGACAGCGCGATCGGCATGCCCGCGCGATACACCTTGAAGCGGAACGCCCGCGGTCCCGATTCGATCGGCCGGTACAGGTTCATTGCGAGCCGCTCGCTGCCTTGCACGCGCTCGATCAGTTCGATATCGCGCACCGCCGTGCGCGCCGGATAGTCGTCGCGATAGCCGGCCGGAAACGAGTCAGTGTAGTGCTGCAGCAAACGGTTGCCCTGCTCTTCGCCGTAGGCGTCGAGCAATGCGTCGGCCAGATCGTCCTGCCAGCGTCTCGCGACCTGCACGAGGCGCGCTTCGAGCTCGCGCGTATCGACGCTCGGCATGCCGCCCGCTTTGGCATGGACGACGAAATGAATTCGCGCGAGTGTCGACTCCGACAGCAGCGGCGTGAATTCGACGTTCTCACCATTGAACGCGTCGGCGAGCAGATTCGCGATGCGTTGCCGCAGATCGGTGTTGTACTTGTCGCGCGACACGAACACGAGGCACGACACGAAGCGATCGAAGCGATCGCGCCGCACGAACAGCCGCGTGCGCTGATGCTCCTGCAAACGCAGCACGCCGAGGGTGGTGTCGTACAGCTGATCTTCGTCGGCCTGGAACAGTTCGTCGCGCGGATAAGTTTCGAGCACCGTGACCAGCGATTTCGCCAGATGACCTTTCGGCAGGAATGCGGCGCGTCTGACGATATTCGCGCATTTGCGCCGCACGATCGGAATCTCCGCGGCCGACACGAAATAAGCGGTCGACGTATACAGGCCGATGAAGCGCCGTTCGCCCGTCACCCTGCCATCGGCGCCGCTCAGCTTGATGCCGACATAGTCGAGATAGCCGGGCCGGTGCACCGTGGCGCGCGAATTGGCCTTGGTCAGGAAGATCGGCGACGAGCCTGAGATGATCTCCGCAGCCGCCGGCGGCAACGGCGTAACTTCCGGCGCGCCGCCCGCACCCTGCGCATCGCGCAGAATGCCGAGACCGGAGCCCGCCACCGCCCGCAAACCATAGCCGCCATCGAGCTGCACCAGTTCGTAATCGCGCTGGCCGAGGAACGTGAAATGATCGGCGACCATCCATTCGACGAACGCGCGCGCTTCGACGCCCTCGGGACCGGTCTCGCGCGCCTTCATATCCTGAATCGTCTGCTTCGCGCGTTCGATGATCTTCGGCCAGTCCTCGACCGCCGCGCGCACGTCGCCGAGCACCCGGGCGATATCGTCGCGCAACGCGTCGAGTTTTGCGGCATCGCCACAACGATCGACTTCGAAATGGATGCACGAGGTCAGATGCGAGCGCGTATCGCCGGCTTCTTCGGCGCCCTGGCTCACGCGTGTGATGCTGCCGTCCGCCGCGCGCCAGACCCGGAACACCGGATGCACGACCGAATGCAGCGCGAGCCGATGGCGGTTGACCGTCATCGAGACCGAATCGACGAGGAACGGCATGTCGTCGTTGACGATCTCGATCACCGTGTGATCGGAATGCCAGCCATGCTGTTCGAGGATCGGGTTATATACGCGCAGCCGCTGCTGGCCCGGCACGAAGCGCTGCGCGGTCTGCCAGTGGGCGAGCGCCGCGCCGTACAGATCGGCGATCGAGCGGCTTTGCAGATCGCCTGCGTCGACGAAATCGTAGTAATGCCGCAGGAAGGGTTCGACGATATTGAAGGTCGGTTCCGGCAACCGCCCCCGCGCAAATTCGACGACATCGTTCAGCAGGTGCGTGACGGCTTCTTCGTTCTTTGCTTGCATGATCGACTCCCCTGGCTGGCGGCAATGGTGAGTATCGCGTGATTCGCAGGCAACGTCTGACTTGGAATTATGCGCCTGCAGTGTGCGATGCGTCCGTTTCGCGCAGTCAGGTAATACCCGCTGACGGGTCGTCGAAGAATGGTCACAGTTGGGTTGGAAAGGGCCGCGTCGCTGCGGCGCGGCAATGCCGCGCGGGGCTCAACGCGCGGGCTTGGCCGGTGCGGGTCCCGGCGCCGCCGCATCGCTGTCTTCGCCGCGCTGAGTGAGCCACGCGCGAATCTGCGCGGCGGTCCACGCGGGGTCGTCATGCGGCAGATCATGGCCGGCCCACGGATGCTCGCGATGCGGCGCGCGCCACGCCGCCGCGAGCTTCGCCGAACAGACCGGATTGACGAGCCCATCTGCCGCCGATGACAAAATCAGCAGTGCACACCCCGGCGCGGCGGGCGCCGCGCTAAAGCGGGCGGCCGCCCACAATTGCCGCAGCGCATTCGCGCGACTCACCGGTGCGCTGCGGCGGATGTTGGTCCAAGCGGCGAGATCGGCTCCCAAGGTGTCGAGGTTGTTGCACGTGAGGCGATGGATACCGCTCTCGGCATCGGTTGCATCACCCCAATGCGCGGCGACGCCGAGCAGACCCGGCCACGCCGAGGGCCGCAGCCGCTCGTGCATGCGGCTGAATGGCCGCATGCTCGTATTGATCAGCACGAGCCGTTCGATTTCGCCGGGATGCCGCTGTGCCCAGTCGGTCGCGACCATGCCGCCGAGCGACATCGCGATTATGTTGTAGGGGCCCGGCATGCCCGTTTCGAGCGCCGCCTGCCGCACGAAGGCGACGATGCCCGCGACGCTCGCGGGCGCGCGCCGCCGCACATATTCACCGTTGCCCGGCAGATCGAGCAGCAGCAAACGGAGGCCGGTCGTGGTCGTTGCGTTGGGGGTGGCGGCGTCCGGGCTCTGGCCCAAGGTTTCGCGCAACGCCGCCGGCAAGCGCCCCCAATGCCGCGTTTCGCGCGTCAGTCCGCGCAGCAGGATCCATGTGCTCATTCGCGATCCGGCCTGTACCAGTGGTCGAGCGCGCTTTGCAGCAACTGCTCGCGATGGTTGCCTTGCGGCAGCCAGCGCCGCGACGAAAACGCCGCGCGCGCGAGGAAGTCGAACAGGTTCGCATGGCGCCGCAGCACGCGCGCGGTGCGATGCTCCATGACCGGATTGAACATGCCCTGCCGCGAAAACAACTGGCGCGGGTTCTTCTTGATCCACAGCCACGAGCCGAGTTCGAGCGTCATCGGCAGGAAGATGTTCGGCACCGGCGTGCGGTCGTACGCGTAGTCCCACAGATCGCCGTGCAGCAGATACTGATGGCTTTGCGGCTCGAACGTGTAGCCGTGATGCGGATGCGCGTGTTCGAACATGCTCTTCAGCATGTACATTTCGGGAAGATGCGGCATCTGCTGACGGGTTCGCGCGTACGGAAACCAGATGCTGTCGCTCCAGCCGTAGCCGGAATGGCAATCGAGCGCGATGCTCAGCGGCCGCGCGGCGAGTTGCGTTTCGACCACGTGCAGCAGCGCGGCCGCCTCGACCTCCATCGGCTCGCCCGCGCGGCCGCGATACCACGGTAACCACGCGCCGACGCGCTGGCCGCCCGCAAGCAGAGGCACACGCGCGTCGGCGTCTTGCGGTGCGTTGCGCATCAGGTCGACGCCGCGCGGATTGGCACGCGTCGCTGCCCACATGCCGCCGGGATTCGCGATCGGTAAAAAGATCAGCCGGATGGACTGCAATTCACGCACCAGCAGTTCGTCCCATTCGAGCCGCGCGAGCAGCGAGCGCATATAGTCGAGCACGAGTTGCGAACCGATTCGCTCGAGCCCGTGAATGCCGCCGAAAAAGCCAATGGCCGGCGCGAGCGGATCGGATGAACCGATGCTCGCGGTATAGATGGAAAAGCGCCGGCTGCGTACCTCGGTCTCGCAGATCGCGCGGATTTCGAAGCTCGCCCTGCCCTGGTCGAGGATTGACTTGAGATCTTCATATTCGGCAAAACTGTCCGGAAGGAAGCTCAAAGGTGTCGGCATGACGGCGTGACCGGGGTGTCGGGATTTTTAAGGGCGGCCGGAAAAGACGCACTATAGCCTGGCTGTGTGTCAGTACGCGCGGGCGTCCAGCCAAGCGGCAGCTGCGTGGGATCGAGGTCTAGCGCCGCGTCGATGCGTGGGCCGTGCCGCGGTTAGAGACAAGGAGATAAGCAGATGCAAACGCTTGACGCAGCTGACGCACCCCGTGAATTCGTAAACATCGACTCGGGCATGCCGGGAAACGAAACTCGTCGGACTAACGCACAGTTAACCAGACTCGGAAGCACGGAATTGACTGGACTTCCCGGAAAGCGCCGACAACGGGAGCGAGTTCTCTGGTCGTCTGCTGGACATATGGGCGTACCACTACAAGGTACAGATCGACCTCAGCCGTCCAGCCAAACCGACGGATAACAGCTTCATCCAAACATTCAACGGTTGCTCATTCCGGGACGAATGCCTGAACCTGCACTGGTTCGAATCTCTGGCGGAAGCGAAACGCCAGATCGAGGCCTGGCGGCGGGACTACAATGAGACCCGGCCTCACATGGCGCTGGACGATTTAACACTGGGCGAATTTGCCCGGCAGCACAGTCTTCGGTCGTCGGCATAAGGCTCATGAAAGGCCAGACACTAACACTGCTACATGTCCAGAAAACCAAAGCGGTTCACCATCGTAGGATGCTCACATCATCTGCAAGTGACAGTCCTCAGATCGGCAACCCGATACCGGCTCTGTAAGTAAGCCGGCGCGAGGGAAGATGGTCGGTCGCTTAGTTCTTGTCTTGGACCGAAAATTGAAACGGTATCTCTGGTTGCGCAAATCTGAGCCGAAGTTGGCTTAGAGCCGGGACCGGGACAAAGCGCTGATTCTCAAACGCGTAGTACGTCACTAACAACCCAACGCGGGATTCTTGTGCATCATCGAACAGGTAACTGTTCTTCGGAAAGGCAAGCTTGCCGTCCTTCGTCGCCACTACAGCCAGACATGACGAAAGCAGACTTGGCAGATGCAACAATGTCGGCTTGCGAGCTAGAGGGTTCACCAAAAGGAATATCTGCTGGTGCCGGTCGGCTTCGCCTGAACCACTGCCGTACCCTTCCATACACAGAAGCGGAGGACGATTGCTCGTCCCTCCCGCCAAGAACACCTGAGCGTTGCCCGGATAAATGTCTATTGCATACTCATCCGGAAACGTCGTCGCGCGCGCAAAGCGATAGCTTTTGCCATTGACCGTTATGCGATTCTCTGCAACCTCGATTCGCACAGGCTTTCCGTCCAGAGTGGTTCTCAGTTCCGTGTAACTACCGTGCCCCCCGAGATCTGAATAAAGTTGGAGAGGCCCGGCACGTTGCTTGATCGGGGCACCGAACACCACGCCCGGCTGGGCGGAATAGAGCGCATCGTAACTGTCGTAAGATCGGACCGCGTGTGCATTGCTCGACATGACGGCCAGAGCCGCCATCAGCATCACGGTGGATTTCATCGGTATGCCTTTGCTCCGTTAGCGTTCAGGTAATCTGGGTTGTGCCGCCAAAATACGGTGCCACCGTGAGCGGCCGTCGAAACCCATACCGAATCGTAGCGGCCGCGTTCGCCGCCGTCGACGATTTGCCCAGTCTTCTTATTACGGACTCTCCAATACTTGATGACTTCGCGCCGCTTCTCTGGCACGCCGAAAATGTTGTCAGATGGGGAGCCCCATTTGAACCCGTCTAGCACCTTGGGACGGCTCGCGTATCTGGTCTTGAAGTCGAGCCCGTCCCACCAGAATGCACCGTTCGACGGGTCCGGTCCATCGTTGGCTAATGCCTTTTGAGCCCAATCGAGAGCCAGCTTCATCCCAGGATTCGGTTCAATTTCACTGTCAGTGGCACGCATCAATTTGTTGAATCTAGCGTTGGAGCCATCCCATGCGTAGGAATAGTTCGGGTCTGCGGCGCGCAACTCGGACACGGTCTTTCCGCCCCATGCACGACACCGATTTGCCACGGCAAACGCAATTCCCCCGATTTCATGCGGGTCGTTGGCCGTGGATGCCTCCCCGTAAGCGATCGCGGCAAGCAATCGCACCTCCTGACTGATTGCGCCGCTCATCGCACATCCCCTCACGCCACGGCACGAAGGTTAGATTCGGATGCCGCTTCAATGAGAACGCGCGCGTTCTCCCGCCTGCCAGCGTCGCGTCGTCGACAAGACATTGACCATCGCTGGATAGCCTATAGGTCATCCCTTCGACGGGAGCCTTGGTCTTCGCGTCAACAAGCTCGAAATATTGCTCGAGTTCCTCAAACTTCGGCGCTGCCTTGCGTCCGCGACAATTGCACGCCCATGCGTAACCCAGCGCTTCGGCCATGGCATAACCGGATTTCATCTTACGAACCCTGTCAAACGGAAAGAACTCGCCGGTTTCAGCGTTCAGGGCCTGAGCGTGCGGCATCGGCGGGAAGTTTGAATAGATCGAATAGGTGATACGGCAAAGGTCGCATTCTTCCTCGACTGTCCAATCCTTTCCACTGCTTTGCTGATTCAGTTGCTCCATTACACTCCTCAAGAGTTTTCAGACGACGCCTCGCGAATTAATCATCGAAACGGACCACGGTCAACCGCTTTAAATCGGGATAAGCCCGTTTTGGACAGAGTGGCCGTTACGAATCCTTCCTCAACGAAGCACTGACCGGGTTCAATCCATGACGATAGGGCGACTCAATGTCGCCATTCTTTCATCCTGCGCCAGCAGGAATATGCAATAGAAATCAAGATACCGGACACAGTCGTAAATAGTTGTCAAAACGCCCTTATCCCGATTTAAGGCGGTTGACGGCTAAGCATCTTGGATGGTTTATTCGCGGGTGTGCTTCAACCTGAACCATAGCGCGTCGGACACTGGTGCCATTGTTACGCATGGTCGAGGTCTGATGGTCTGAGATCGACAATTAACCTATGGATGTCCAATGTACGAAAGAATGCGCTCCGCAAAGGAGATCATTGAAGAAATGAAGGCTGGCTTTTCGGATATGTTCGAGGGATCAGATGGCCGGGAATGTCTTGGTTGTCGTATTACATTCAAGATATACAAAGGATTTACTGATATGCCTCACGCAATGACGACGAACAAGAAAACCGGAGAGTGGATTTCGATTAATGCGATCAGGGCTCTCCCAACTGGTTACGACATGACGCGGGCTTTAGGGCAAGACGACGAATGCCGCTGTCGCAATCGATCTGCGGGCCCGTTCGATGAACAGTTCACGCTAAAAGACCACAACGGGCGCGCGCTACCCGACACCCTTTATACGGTCCGTTTGCCATCGGGCGAACTGACGCACGGCGTTACAGATCACGCGGGGCGTACAGCCCGGTACAGGACACGCGGCGCGCAATCCATCGACATTTACATCGGTCATAGGGGGCGCAATGCCTGATGCGCTTGCAACAGTACTAACAAATACAGACCCGAATTCGTGTGTTGACGTGCATTGCAGTAGGCACGGCAAACCCTGGCGTCTTTCGAATGATGGATTGGCGTTTATGGCCGTGTGTGAAAGTGGCGTTTTGAACGGAACTTATAAGGGCTTGCCCGTTGTTGATGGGATGATCCTTAAAGTCTATGTTGATAGCAAGGGATATCCTACAGTTGGATTCGGGCATAAGGTTCTTCCCTCAGATCATCTGCACGTTGGCGATGTGATTTCAGTGGAGCGTGCGCGACAACTCGCAAAAACAAATTTTGAAGAATGTGAGTCTGCCATTAATCGCCGGATACGGGTTCCGTTGCTCCAGTATGAATATGATGCACTAGTAAGCATGGCTTTTAACGCCGGACCGGGACATGGAATTGCAGAGCTGGTTGACAAGGTCAACACCGCAGAATACGGTAAATTACCGGCCTATATTCGCGCGTATCGCGCGCGAGGAATTGAATGGAGGCGCGCACTTGAGGCACGACTTTTTGAAACAGGGAATTATGATGCACAGCACGGGAAAGGCATTGTCATATAGACTTATCAAATGTTTTGTATTAGTAGTGGCTTTGGGCGGCTTTCATTCAATATATGCCGACGAAGCTATAGATGATTCGAACTGTCTACAATATCTAGGCGGTGGTGGATTCGGAGACTTCGATTGTTACGAAGATCATGCCAGGAGCCTGGAGGCTGATAACAAGAAGGTTTCTAATGCAATTTTGGTCGCGCACGGCGTTTCCAGAACGAACAAGATCGAGTTGATCCGTTATATGCGAGTGCAAGATGACGCTGTGAAAGCTTGCGATCTTGCGATTAAAATTGAATATCCGTCAGCAAAGGAAAGAGCAAAAAGAAATCACATAGAACTATATGATGTGATGGCGGCCCGTTGCCACTATTCAATTCGGAAGCAGCAAAACGAGTTCCTGCGCGACCTCGATTCGATCAAAACGGATTGAAGATCATATAGACGCACGTCAACCATGCCCCCGCTTCGGCGGGGCTTTCATTTGGGCGGTGCGTCGTGACAGATCGCGCGCCGTGTCACGCGACGAACCGGCACCACCACTTCGCATAGGCCATGTCGCCGATGAACTCGATACAACTATTAACGACTGTGTCGGGTATCTCGATTTCTATTGCATATTCCTGCTGGCGCAGGGCGAAAAAAAAACGGCATTGCGCCGCCTTTATCGACAGGGAGCGAAACTGGTTAGTGTTGCGTCCACGAAGCATCCATCGCCGCCAGTTTCGCGTTCACGCCTTCCGTAGCGTCAGCGAGAATCGCAAATCATGTCATCCGTATGTCACTCTCCGTTCAAATCAGCGACTTCAAGCTGACTTCGTTCTGCCATCCCGACGACACATGACGCCGCGGGAAAATTCGACACAGAAAGATATAGTCGTCTAGACGTTGCGATGCCTTCACTCAACCGTCACAGTCGCTTTCTAGAATGAGACCCACACATGCCGGCAGTGTCCGGATGCATCGAGGGAATACAGATGGAAGCGATCCGGGAAGCTATTCGAATCGAACGTTTGAGCAAAACGTTCGGCAACGGCCGTAAAGCGCTCGACGAAATCGATCTGCGCGTCGCGCCCGGTGAAATGGTCGCGCTGATCGGTGCGTCGGGCTCGGGAAAATCGACGTTGCTGCGGCATATCGCGGGCTTTACCGCGTCGGACGCGCAGCCGTCGCAGATCGAGATTCTCGGCCGGCCGATCCAGCAGAACGGCCGCATCGTGCGTGAAGTACGCAGCATTCGCCGCGACATCGGCTTCGTGTTCCAGCAGTTCAATCTGGTGAACCGGCTGTCGGTCGAAACCAACGTGCTGATCGGCGCGCTCGCACGCCTGCCGTGGTGGCGGCGTCTCTCCGGCCGCTTCCCGCGGGCGGAGCGCGCGTTGTCGCTGGCCGCGCTGCACGAGGTCGGCATCGGCGAGCATGCGCGCGAGCGGGCCGCGAACCTGTCGGGCGGTCAGCAGCAACGGGCCGCGCTCGCGCGGGCGCTGGTGCAGCGCGCGCAAATCGTCCTCGCCGACGAGCCTATCGCGTCGCTCGATCCCGAGTCGTCGCGTCGCGTGATGGACATGCTGCAAGCGCTGAACGTCGAGCATCGGATCACGGTGCTGGTGTCGCTGCACCAGATCGACATCGCGATGCAGTACTGCCCGCGCACAGTCGCACTGCGTCGCGGCAAGGTGGTCTACGACGGCCCTTCCAATGCGCTGACGCCGGCGCTGCTAAAGAAACTCTACGGCGACGATGCGCGCGAACTGTTCGACGACGCGACGCACGACGCCGACGACACTCACGACGCGCCCGACGCCCCCGACACCGCCGCCCCCGCGCGGCCGGACACCGGCCCCGCCGCCGCGCGCTACGCGTTCGCGCTGAACGCCGCGCCGTCGAACTGAAGCGCGCACGCCGTCGCGACCTCCTGATTCGCTCCATCCACTCAACCGGACCTCAACCGATGAAACTCCTGCGCTCCCTGATCACGCTCGCGGCCGGCGCTGCCGCTTTCACCTGTGTCGCCGCGGCCCACGCCGAGGACATCAACCTCGGCATCATCTCGACCGATTCGTCGGCGGTGCTCAAGCAACGCTGGGAACCGCTTATCGATGACATGAGGAAACAGACCGGCCTGGACGTGAAGGCATTCTTCGCGACCGACTACGCGGGCATCATCGAAGGCATGCGCTTCAACAAGGTGCAGGTCGGCTATTTCGGCAATGCGTCGGCGATCGAAGCCGTCGATCGTTCGAATGGCGAAGTATTTGCCAAAGTCGAGCACGCGGACGGCCAAAGCGGCTACTACTCGCTGCTGATCACCAATGTGAACAGCCGCTTCAAGACGCTCGACGACGTGTTCAAGGACACGAAGAGCGTCACGCTCGGCTTCGGCGATCCGAACTCGACCTCGGGCACGCTGGTGCCGGGCTACTACCTGTTCGCGAAGCACAACGCGCCGGTCAAAACGTCGTTCAAGAGCGTGCTGCCGTCGAGCCATGAGGCGAATCTTCTGGCCGTCGTCAACAACAAGATCGACATCGCGACCAACAACAGCGAGATGATGGACACGCTGAAGCAACAGCATCCGGACAAGTACGCGCAGGTGCGTGTGCTGTGGACCTCGCCGCTGATTCCGTCGGACCCGCTGGTGTGGCGCAAGGATCTGCCTCAAGCGACGAAGGACAAGCTGCGCACATTCTTCCTGAACTACGCGAAGACCGATCCGCACGAAAAGGCGGTGATGGCCGCCATCACCGGTTACAGCGGCTTCTCGGCATCGTCGGATCAGCAACTGCTGCCGATCCGCCAGATCGTGCTGTTCCAGCAGAAGCAGAAGATCGAGAGCGATGCGCATCTGTCAGATAGCGACCGCAAGACGCAATTGGCCGCGCTCGACGCGAAGCTGAGCGCGCTCGGCGCCGCACAGCAGAAGCAATGAACACGACCGATCTGATCGTGTCGCCGGCGCGCGCGAGCGAAGCGGCCGCCGCGCAGGCGGCGCAATCGAAAGATCGTGCCGGCAAGCGCAGCTGGTGGTCGTTGCTCGGTTGGATCGCGGTGCTTGCGGTGCTCGGCGGCGCGTGGCACGGCGCCGACATGCGTCCGCTCGATCTGCTCAGCGACTCCGCCAACATGGGCACGTTCGCGGCGGACTTCTTTCCGCCCGACTTCACCGAGTGGCGCACCTACTTGCACGAGATGTACGTGACGCTGGCGGTCGCGATCTGGGGTACCGCGCTTTCGCTCGTCTGCGCGGTGCCTTTTGGACTGATGTCCTCCCACAATCTCGCGCCGCAATGGCTTCTGCAACTGGTGCGCCGCCTGATGGACGCGTGCCGCGCGATCAATGAAATGGTCTTCGCGATGCTGTTCATCGTCGCGGTCGGCCTGGGGCCGTTCGCCGGCGTGCTCGCGCTGTGGGTACATACGACGGGCGTGCTCGCCAAGCTGTTCGCCGAAGCGGTCGAGGCAATCGATCCGCGCCCGGCCGAAGGCGTGCGCGCCACCGGCGCCACGCGCCTCGACGAAATCGTCTATGCGGTGCTGCCGCAAGTGCTGCCGCTGTGGATCTCGTACGCGCTGTATCGCTTCGAGTCGAACGTGCGCTCGGCGATGGTGGTCGGCATGGTCGGCGCGGGCGGCATCGGGGTCGTGCTGTACGAGGCGATCCGCTCGTTCAACTATGCGCAGACGGCCGCCGTGATGATCATGGTGATCGTCGTCGTGACGGTGATCGACCTCGGCTCGGCGTGGTTGCGTGAGCGGGTGATCTGAACACCGTTGGAGCGCACCGCGCTTCAGTTCTGAAAGACAACGGGCAAAGCGTACGGCGCTTTGCCCGTTTTTCATTGTCTCCCCGGCTCACATTTGCCTTCGAGGTGCCCGACAGCACACTTCCCCGGAAAGTCTTCCGCCAGCCAGCAACGCCTCGTCCCCTTTTCCGCGCCGGGCTCCTGGTGTATTTATGGAGGCGAGAAAGTACCTCGGACGATCCAATCGACCGTCGGCTACTGGTAAAGTCCTCTTCAGATATTGCGATTCTCGCAACGCGCGACGATCGTGTCGCTGCGGCGATGCCCTGCTCGGCCTTGGAACGTATGACAAACGTAGCTATGCGCGGCACCCAGCGTCTGGCGGTCATCGCCGCCCCGAGCCTGTTGCTGGCCGGGTGCGTGCTGCGCGGCGCGCCATCGTTCGAGATCTTCGGCGCGTACTTCCCTATCTGGCTGCTCGGCGGCGTAATAGGCCTGCTCGCGGCGCTGCTCGCCCATCGCCTGTTCGTTGCGACAGGCTGGGCATCGATCGTCCCGCTTCAGCTTTCCGTCTGCCTCGCGATCGGACTCACGGTCGCGGTGCTCGTCTGGCTTTCGGGCACGGGACACCTGCTATGAAAATGGCCGGCACATCGAGGGCTCCGCTCAAAGGCCGCCTGATCGCGGGCGCGATTATCCTGATCGGCCTTGCGGCCGCGTATTTCGCCTACGACCGCACGACGCGCTTCCCCTCCACCGACGACGCGACGATCGACGCCGACGTCGTGCATATCGCGACACCGGTCGGCGGACGCATCGTCAGGCTTGCGGTGCAGGAAAACCAGCGGGTCGCACAAGGCGACCTGCTGTTCGAAATCGATCCCGTGCCGTACCGCCTCATCGTCGCGCAGGCGCGGGCCGATCTCGAGCTCGCGCGCGCAGCGCTCGAAACTCGTCGCAGGACGATCACGGGCGAGCGCGCCAACGCGGCGGTCGCCGGAGATCAGGCCAGCAAGGCGGCGCACACCTACGCGCTCGCGACGCGCAACGTGGAGCGCCTCGCGCCGCTGGCGGCGAAAGGCTACGTACCGGCCCAGCAACTCGATCAGGCGCAGGTTGCGCAGCACGAAGCCGGGCTGTCGCTCAGTCAGGCGCGCGAGCAGAAGCAGGCGAGCGCCCAGACGATCGGCGACGATGCCGATGCGATCGCCGCCGTGCACGCGCGCGAAGCCGCGCTCGCGCTCGCCCAGCACAATCTCGATGAAACCGTGGTGCGCGCGCCGCACAACGGCTACGTCACCGGCCTTTTCGTGCTGGCCGGTGAAACGGTCGCACCGAATCAGTCGATCTTCACCCTCGTCCACGCGGACGAATGGTTCGCTGTCGCGAACTTTCGCGAAGGCGCACTCTCACGGATCGCGCCTGGCGATTGCGCGACCGTGTATTCGATGATCGACCGCAGCCAGCCGATTCACGGCAAGGTCGTCGGCATCAGCGCAGGAGTCTCCGATACGGATCGGCTCAACCTGCCGCGCTCGCTGCCGCTGGTGCAGTCGTCGGTGAACTGGGTGCGAGTCGCGCAGCGCTTCCCGGTGCGCGTGCTGCTCGACGAACCGGCCGAGCGACTGGTGCGCGTCGGCGCGAGTGCGATCGTCGAGGTGAGGCATGGCGCGGCGTGCCGTTGACATGGACAGCGCGGCCGCCGCCGGTTACGTCGAGCGTCCGCTGCGGCCCGGCGTCGCCGACCTGTTGAAACTCCTTGCGCCTTTTCCCGGACGCGCCGCGACCGCGGCACGCGTCGCGCTGATCTGCGCACTGACGGTATGGGTCACGAGCGCGTACGGCACGCCCGAAGCGGCACTGTCGGCCTACATCGTGTTCTTCATGATCCGGCCCGACCGGACCACCAGCTTCGTGACCGGCGTGGCGCTTCTGGTGCTCGTCAGCATCGTAATCGGCCTCGTGCTGGCGGTGGCCATCGTCGTGGTCGACTATCCGCCGTTGCGCGTCGCGGCCATGGCCTTGCTGTCGGCGAGTCTGCTGTTCGTCACGTCGGCAAGCAAGCTACGGCCGGTGGGCGCCATCGTCGCGATGATCGTCGGCTTTGCGCTCGACCAACTGGGCCGCGTGCCGGTCGGCGAACTGGCGACTCGCGCGCTGCTGTATGCGTGGCTGTTCGTCGCGATTCCGGCCGGTATGTCGGTCGCAGTCAGTCTCGTGTGCGCGCCGTCGCCGCGTCGGCTCGCGTCGCGCGAACTGGCCGAACGTCTGCGCCTCGCCGCGCGTGGCCTGCGCGAACCCGGCCCCACGCGCGATGCGCTCGACGCGGCGCTGCGCAAAGGCAACGCGGAGATCGGCTCGTGGCTGAAGATGTCCGCTCTGGAAGGAACGTCGCTGCGAGCCGATGTCGTTGCGCTCCAACGTGCCGCGGTGTCGAGCGTCATGCTGCTAGCCGCGGTCGACCTCGCGTGCGGCGAAGCGTCGGCGCGCCTGCCGGCTTCGTTCGTCGAACCGATCGCGACTACGCTGGAGGAGATGGCGCGCATGCTCGACGCTGGCGGCTACCCGGTCGACATCGAACTGACGTTGCCCTCGTCGGCGCCGCTCACTCCGCTCGCACGTGCGGTAGCCGACACGCTGCACGATACGATCACGCGGTTTGCCGAGCCCACTGTCGAATCCGGAGCCGCGCACGACGCGCCCTCGCAACCGGCGCCGCTCGCGCCGCACGCCGGCTTCTTCGCCGCCGACGCTTTCACGAATCTCGACCACGTCCGCTACGCGCTGAAGACCACAGTCGCGGCGATGTTCTGCTATCTGCTGTACTCGCAGCTCGACTGGCCCGGCATCCACACCTGCTTCATCACTGTCTACGTCGTGTCGCTCGGCAGCACCGCCGAGACCGTCGAGAAACTGGCGCTGCGCATCGCCGGCTGTATCGCCGGCGCGCTCGCGGGCACCGCAGCGATCGTGTTCCTGATGCCCGCGCTGACCTCGATCGGCGAGTTGATGGCGGTCGTGGCCATCGGCGCGGGCTTGTCGGCGTGGGTTGCATTCGGCTCGCCGCGCATTGCGTATGCGGGCTTTCAGATCGCGTTCGCGTTCTTCCTCTGCGTGATCCAGGGCGCGGAGCCCGCCTTCGATCTGACGATCGCGCGGGACCGGACGATCGGCATCCTGATCGGCAACGTGGTCGTCTATCTGGTGTTCACACGGGTGTGGCCGGTCAGCATCGCCGCGCGCGTCGAACAGGCGCTGGCCGCACTGCGCGAGCAATGGGCACGCCTTGCCGCGCCCGGGTACGCCGGCAAGCGACGCGCCGACGTGGCGGCCGCGCTGGCCCGCGGCCGCGCGCTGCGCGAGGATGTTGCGCTGATGCATTACGAGCCGTCGTGGGTGCGGCCCGGACCACAGTGGCTCACCGCGCACCACCGCGAATTGGCCGGCCTCGCCGCGCTCGAAGCGCCGATGCTGCTGCTCGTCGAACGACAGCCCGCCGCCGCGACGATCGAAGGCTGGCTGCAACGGCTCGCGGCCGTCGCGCATGGGCAACCGCCCCGCGTCGATGCAACGACCACGACGCAACGGCCGGCGCCCGACGTCACCGACCCGCCAAGCGCCGCGCTGCAAAGTCTCGGCGACGCACGCCTTGACGAATTCGAACGCGCGGCGTCCGCCGACGCGGCAAAGGAGTAGTCGAATCATGCGTCGACTCAACCCGCCCATCGCGCTGGCGATATTCGTCGCGGCAGGCTTGAGCGGGTGCGCGACTTCATCGCTCGACATGGCGCCCGACAGCTCCGCGACGCCGTGGCAGCCACAGACCGATGCAGCGGGCGCCATCGTGCCGGGCGCTCACGCGCCGGGTGCGCCGTCGGCATCGACCACGCCCCGCTATCAGCTGCCCGCCAATCCGGCGCTCGCCGCCGTGCCGCCGCCACCCGCGCTCGATCCCTCGCACGCGTACGAACTGCCCGAGTTGATCGACATCGCGGAGTCGGCCAATCCGTTGACCCGCATCGCGTGGAACGATGCGCGCAACGTGGCGCTCGCGGCCGGCATCGCGAAGAGTGCTTATCTGCCGCAATTGTCGGTCGCGGCGATGGCTCACTACACGGGCGGCAAAAGTTCGGACACGTCGCAGCTCGGTCAAGCGTCGATCAGCGGCGAGACGCACGGCGTGACCTCGGTGCTGTCGCTGGAGTGGCTGCTGTTCGATTTCGGCGGGCGGGCCGCACGTGTCGAGGCCGCATCGCAGGCCTCGGTGGTCGCCAACATCGGCTTCACCGCAATCCATCAGCAGGTGATCTACGACGTCAGCGTCGCGTTCTACGCGTACCAGAGCGCCCGCGCTCGCCTCGGCACCGCAAAGCAAAGTGTCGCGAACGCCGACGCGATTCTGTCCGCCGCGCAATCGCGCTATCAGCGTGGGGTGGGCACCGTGATCGAAGTGGCCCAGGCTCGTCAGAACTTCGCGCAGGCAAAACTCGGCCTCGTGCAAGCCGAGGGGGCCGAAAGCAACGGTTACCTCGCATTAATCTCCGCGATGGGCATCTCTCCACTCGCCAAACCCGCGATCGCCGACATGCCTACCCACACACTATCGCCGGCGATGAGCGAGCCGATCGACCGGATCGTGGCCACGGCGATCGCGCGGCGTCCGGACGTGCTGAGCGCCTACGCGGCGGAACGCGCGAACCTTGCGAAGATCAAGGCAGCCGAGTCCGACTTCAAGCCGAAAGTGTTCCTGTCGGCGTCGGCGGCGTACAACTCGAACAGTTCGTCGATTTCGGCGGTGCCAGGGATCGGCCAGCAATTGCCGACCGTCAATCTGAGCGGCAACCGTTATGGCGGCACCGTGGTGGTCGGCGTGTCGATTCCGCTGTATGACGGCGGCTTCCGCTCGGCCGTGCTCGCACAGGCACGCAACGACGCCGACAGCGCATCGACCCGTCTCGCGCACAGTCGCGAAGAGGCTGTGCGGCAGATCGTCGGCGCGCAGAACGCGCTGCAAACGAGCCTGAGCGCGCACACCGCCGCGAAGGAACTGCTCACCGCCGCGCAAACGACCTACGACGCCGCGTTCGACGCCTATCGCCACGGCGTAGGTTCGATCACCGATGCGCTGCTCGCGCAGAACCAGTTGCTGGCCGCGAAGAATGCCTACGCGGACAGCTATAGCGGCGCGCTGTCGGCGGCGGCGGCGCTTGCGCTCGCGACGGGTTCGATCGATGCTCCGGCCGGTGCGGGCCCGGACTCGCCGCTGGACGCGCCTGTCAACTAACGCCGCGCTGCTGCGTCGTCCCCTTCCTGCCGCCGTGCATCTGCTGGAATGATCACGGGCTCGCGACCGCACTGCGGTCTTTCCTTGCCCTCTTCGTCCGATCCCGCTGTGGACGGAACCCTTTGTCGTCCTGCCGGTGCTGTTCTCCGCACTGCTTCACGCATATCGCGGGTCGGTGCGATCGCCGAAGTCACGCTGAGCGACGGTCGCGAATTCGGGCATTTCACGATGTGTAGTCAACGCGTGTAATTCACCACCGGCACGGAATAAGAAGTCGGCGCGAAATCGGTCCGGCCGCCGCGCTGCGACGAACCATTCGACGGCGCACCGTAGCCACTGTTCTGCGCAGCCTGGTTTTGCCCCGCGACCTTTGCTTCGCCCGCCTGGATATTGGCCGGATAGTCCATCGGATTCGCGTTGGACGGATCGTGCACCTGCGCGCGCGAGAGCGGCTGATTGGCCTGATTAGACTGCGCAAACGCCGCGATTGGCGCGGCAATCAGAGCGGCGATAACCCCTGCTTCGATCAGCGACCTGATGGACTTCATGATTTCCAACCTCCAGAGATGGCTTCATCCGATTGCCGCGGAGCCTCGCGCGGCAGCAAAACCAGTTTAGGAGCCGGTCAGGCCGCGCAGTAAGCCCTGAACCATGAATTCACTGTTGCCATAGCGACCACAATTCGAAGTCACCACGTTCCGGCGCGGCGTCAACGCGATGAACTACACTGATAACGCCAAAGACGCGCCACAGCCATCGCATTCGATCGAGGAGATAGACGCTCATGTCGCATCCCGTTGCCCTGCCGTCTTACCGCGACAGCGTGCGCGCCGAATGGGTCGACTACAACGGCCACATGCGCGACGCGTTCTACCTTCTGATCTTCAGTCTCGCGACCGACGAGCTGATCGATCTGATCGGCTTGCCCGATGCGGTGCGCAAAGAGCGGCATCGATCGATCTACACGCTCGAAGCGCATGTCAACTACCTGCATGAAATCAAACGTGGCACGCCGGTGCGTGTCGACATGCGCGTGCTCGGCTACGACGCGAAACGTCTGCATGTGTACTTCGAAATGTTTGCGCTGGACGCGACGCAAAGCCAACGCAACGGCCCGGTCGCCGCTGGCGAGCAGATGCTGCTGCACGTCGATACCAGCGGACCGCGCGGCGTCGCTTTCGATCCGGACGTCAAAGCGCGCGTTCATGAACTCGCGCAAGCCCATGCGGCATTGCCGCCGGCGCGTTTCGCGGGACGTGTGATCGCATTGCCCTGCGCAACGCAACGGGAAGCACTACCCGAACGGAGTGACCATGCTTGAGCCGGAAATCGCCGCGTTTATCGAACGAGCCAGTGCGCTCTATCCGTCGCATCACGCGGCGATGACGACGCGCGAGCAGCGCGAACTGTACGACCGTTACGCTGCCACGCTGACGCCGCCGCTGCCCAGCGAACTCACCACACAGGACGCAAGCTTTCGCACCGACGCGGGCCATGCGATCCCGCTTCGGCTCTACCGGCATCGAGCGAAGGCAAGCGAACACGGCACGAACCGCGGCACGGTGCTGTATTTTCATGGCGGCGGATTCGTGCTCGGCTCGCTGAACAGTCATCAGATGATGACCGCGCGCCTCGCCGCGGACACCGGCCTCGACGTGATCGCGGTCGACTACCGGCTCGCGCCTGAGCATCGCGCGCCGGCCGCGCACGACGACTGCCTCGAGATCACGCGTGCCGCGTTGAACGACCGCCTGCCGTTCGATCTGCCTGACCCCGCCGGATTGCAACTCGCCGGCGATAGCGCCGGCGGCACGCTCGCGGCAAGCGTCGCGCTGCGCTTGCGCGACAACGGCGTGAGCGGGGTGCGCGGCATCGCGCTGGTTTATCCGATGCTCGGCACCGAACCGCAACTACCCGCGCGCGACACCGAGGCCAATGCGCCGATGCTGACGCTCGCGGACGTGCATAAGTTTCGCAACGCGTACTGGGGGACAAGCGGGGGAAACAGCGGAGGAAGAGACGAAGAGAAAGGCGACCGCACGCCCGGCCCCGCATGGACGATCCCGCTCGCCGCAAGCCGCTTCGACGGACTGCCGCCGACGCTGGCCATCGGCGCCGAGCACGACCCGCTACGCGACGACGCGCGCGTGTTCGTCGAGCGGATTCGCGAGGCTGGTGGAGATGCCCGGCTGCTGATCGGCACGGGGCTCGTGCATGGATGCTGGCGCGCGCTTGAAACGAGCCCAGGCGTGCAGGCCATGCACAGGGCTGTATGCGATTTTCTCCGCGAACGCGCACGCCATTAGCGCAGCGACACTAACCGCCGCGCCCAGTGCGCTCCCGCGCGGTTCAGCGATTGCGCTCAGCGCGCCACCGCGCGAACGTGACGAGATCGAGGCCGACCTCGCCCGGCTCGATGCGGGTCCAGCCGAAGAACGCGTCGTCCCAGCCGGGAATGCTTTGCGGCGTCAGCGACCGGAACTTCATGCCGGAACGATACGCGAGGTCCGGCCAGAACAGTGGCATCACCTCGCGCGTGGCGAGCTGGCGCAGCAGGTCGGACGGGCCACCCTCGTCGGCGACGATTTCGCCCTGCGAGATCCAGTCGTTCTCGGCCCACGCGACAAATACGCTCGGGTTGCCCGCGGCGTCGAACATCAGGATCACGTTCTGCTCGGGCCGCCAGTAATACTCGACGATGCCCTGCGCGGCCACCACTTCGTCGATCACCTTGCGGGTGCGCGGATCGCAGTAGGTCATGCCGTTTTCACCGAGCGCGAGCCAGCCCGACTCCCCGCAATGGCGGCTCTTTGCGTCCTTCAGGAAATGGGTGAGGCGATTGGCCGAATCCGCATCGGTCTTGCGCAAGTACAGATCGACGATGCCGGCGTTAAAGGCTTTCACCGCGACGGTTTCATCGGCGACGCCGGTGAGCAACACCTTCGCGCAACGCAGATGCGAGATCGACGACAGGAATTCGACGCCGCCGATGCCCGGCATGTCGTAGTCGACGACGACCGCCGCCACTTCCTCGAAGCGCGACGGCCGCGCGACGATGTCGCGTTCAGCCGAGGTCTCGACGAAGCGCTCGACACCCGGCTCGCTCAGACACGCCGACGCCGCCGCGAATTCGAGCGAATTCTCGCGCGCGTGCTGGCGGATATAGTTGAGGGCCGCTTGCGGCCGCGTGAAAAACAGGTTCGTGTAGGTGCCCGGAAAAAACCGGCGAAGCGCGTCGAGGTAGCTGTCGTTGTCGTCGACGAAAACCACCGTGGACGGATAAAAAACGGGAGGTCGAATAAAGTTGTTCATATCTTCACGTGTTTCCCACGCCGCCGCGAACGCGCCAGACCAACCGGTCGGCTGGTGGATGTGGCGTTTCACAAAGCGACTGCCCAAGGTATGCCGGGCAATGTCTCGCCCGCGGGTCCGCATGATCAATGGGTTCTTGTCGCTACTTCCGGTCACCGCCTGCCGTCGCCGCTATCGACGCTGTTCGTGCATCTCGGATGGCTCAGTCTGGCGGGCCTGCCGGCATGTGCACTGCGAGCCAGTCGCTGCAAGTCACATTTACACGCCGGATAATCGAACTATGGCAGCCGGTCGTCTGCAATGGTTCGTATAGTACAGGGTCCGGGCATTGACGGCACAACTTAAATCGCTTTCCTGCAGGCGCCTATCGCGCAAATGCGGCGCGACTGATCGATCGAAAAGAAAACCGCGGAACAGGGAAAAAATGCCCGCTTCGCTCGCGCCGGCCAAGCCTATCGCGGCAGCCGCGCACCGTTCCGGTGCCAGGTCCGATCAGACATCTACCATCATGACGCGTCGCAATATGCCGACGAGAAGCGTCGCTGGCGAAATGGTCGTTTATCATCAGTCAATCGCAGTTGCTTAATGGTTGTTGCTTAGATATGACGAATACCGGGAAGATGATGATAGTTGGGCTGCTCGTGATCGATGCGGGCGTCGCCGGTTATCTGCTGTACCCCAGGGACGATCAGGTGCCGGCCGTGACCGGGTCGGTGACTCGCAGCGTCACCGGCACGGTGGAATCGCAACCGCAGACGGACACGGCGCGTGCCATTGGCGGCAGCATGAGGCCGGCGCAACCGGTGAGCCCGCCAGCGGACCTCGCGAACAACGCCCCGATCGCGCCGCAATCGGCGGCCCCGCGGACGGAGTCGGCTGCTCCGGCACCGCCTGCTCCCGCTCAGGCTCAGGCACTCGCTCCGGCACCGCCTCCAGCTCAGGCGCAAGCTCCGGCACTCGCTCCCGCACAGTCCTTCCCCGCAACAGCGGCCTCCCCCGCGCCGAGCGTCACGCCCGATGCCGGCCAGACCGCCAGCGGCCGCATCGACAACGCAGCGCCGGCTGCGGGCAATCCGGCCGCGGTCGCGCGCGAGCGCTCGAAACCGCAGTCGTACGCGCAGCAAAGAGCCCAATCGAGGCCACAGTACGGGCCGCGCATCGACCAGACGACCCAAGGCCGCCGGCGCGACGACACACACCCGAACGGCGCCAACCCCGTCGCCGCGATGCTGACGGATCAGCTGGTCAAGGAATCGGCGAAACCCGACCCGTCGCTGCCGATGCCGTCTGGCGTCACCGTGCCGATGCCGTCTGACAATGGCCCCGGACCTGGCCCGGGTGTCGGCCGCGGCAGCACGAATCCGGTCGCGTCGGCGATGACCGATAAGCTCGTGCGCGAATCGTCGAAAGTGGGACCCACTCAGGGCCCCACTCAGCCCCCGGCTGAGCCGCCGATCCTCAACAAACCCTGAGCGACGCCGGGCTCACGGCCGCGACGCCACCTCGTCGAGATGCGCGAGCAGATCGGCCGGATCGTCGTAGACGCGCAACGCGCCCGCGCGCTCCAGTTCCTCGGTGCCGTAGCCACCCGACAGTACGCCGACGCCGAGCGAGCGGCAGCGGCGCGCGGCGAGCATGTCCCAGATGCTGTCGCCCACCACGACCGTGTGCTCGATCGGCACGCCGAGCCGCTCGGCCGCGGCGAGGAACAGGTCGGGATCGGGCTTCGCGTATTTGACGTCGTCGCGCGTGACGACGACCGCCTTGGCCGGATCGACGCCGAGCGCCGCCAGATTCAGCGACGCGGTTTCCATCCGCCCGCTCGTCGCGACGGCCCACGGCGTGCCGGCTTGCGTCAGCGCGGCGAGCAATTCGCGCGCGCCCGGCAGCGGGCAGACCTGCGCGCGCATCCGCTGATAGGCGGCCGCATGCGCATGCCGCAGCCGTTCGGCGCGTTCGACGCTGATCTCGCCGTGGGTCTCACGCAGCAACTGGTCCGTGAACAGCCCACCGCTCATGCCGATCTTGCGATGGATACGCCAGACGGACAGCGGGATACCCTCGCTGTCGAGCGCCTCTTTCCACGCCAGCACGTGCTGATAGACGCTGTCGACGAGCGTGCCGTCGAGGTCGAAAAGAAAGGATGTCTGGATACGCATGCCGGCCTCCGGTGATGATGGGTTCAGTCACTATGCCATGTGTCGATGAAGCGGCGAGGGCGGGCCGCCGCCTTTCAGCACGTTCCGGTATCTAACCGATTTGCGCGAATTACCACAGATTCGCGCGTCTTTCCCCCGATTTCGCCGTGCCCTCGCCCGGCGCACACCCGAACACGGTAAGCTTCGCCCCTTCGTTGTTTGCGCCGTCACCCTTTTTCGAAAAAATCCCCGCTTTATTTCTCCGCTGGACGACCCGAGCGCGATTTCCGCGCCCCGCGTCAGGCCCGAGCACGCCGCGTGCTTGTGGCTGATTCGCTAAATCACCCGATACCCGGTTACCCAGCCATCGGCTCACTGCTGTCCGGAATAAAAAGCGAGCAAATAACCGACGCTACGACGTCCAGCGAATCGCGCAACGAGCCCAATCAGTCCAAAAACACGTTAGTCAATCAAGGAACCCGCGATGAAAAAGACCCTGCTCGCCGCCGCGCTGTGCGGCGCCTTCACGATATCGGCGCACGCCCAAAGCAGCGTGACGCTGTACGGCCTGATGGACGCCGGCATCGTCTATACGACCAACCAGCTCGGCCACAGCAACTGGCAGCTCGCGAGCGGCACCACGCAGAACACGGTATTCGGCCTGAAGGGTTCGGAAGACCTCGGCGCGGGCCTGCGCGCAGTTTTCAAGCTCGAGCAGGGCTTCATGATGAACAACGGCGCGCAGGCGTTCGCCGGCAGCGGGTTCGGCTCGCAGGCATGGCTCGGCCTGCAAAGCGATTCGTACGGCACGCTGACGTTCGGCCGCCAGTTCGACGTAATGAACGACGCCGTCGGCCCGCTGACGGCTGGCTATAACACGTGGGGCGGCAGCCTCGCCGGGCATCCGTTCGAAAATGACAACCTCGCCGCGAACTCGGTCGTGATCAACAACTCGGTCAAGTACGCGAGCCCGCTGTACCACGGTCTCACGGTCGGGACGATGTACTCGTTCAGCAACAAGGCCGGCGGCTTCGCGAACAACCGCTCCTACGGCTTCGGCCTTGCGTACGCGCGGGGCCCGCTGAACCTGGCGGCCGGCTACCTGCAGCTCGACAACGCGGGCAACGGCGCCGGCGCCGTGACCACCGCCGACACCAGCGCGAACTTCATCGCCAGGCGCCAGCGCGTGTGGTCGCTCGGCGGCAACTACACGTTCGGACCGGCGAGCGTCGGTCTCGTCTGGAGCCACACGCAGATCGACGACGTCGCGGGCGTGTTCTCGTTCGGCACCGGCGGCTATCTCGGCGCGGCCGGCGACGCCACCGGCACGCTCAGCGGCTCGCTGCATCTCGACAACTACGAGGTTAACGCGAAGTACGCGCTGAGCCCCGCCTGGAGCGTATCGGGCGCGTACACCTTCACGCACGGCGCGTATAACGGCTCGTCGCCGGCGTGGAACAGCGCGATGCTGCAGACCGACTACGCGCTCAGCAAGCGCACCGACTTCTACCTGGAAGGCGTGTACCAGAACGCGCACGGCGCACCGGCCGATTCGGTGTTGTCGCACGCGATGATCAACACACTGTCGCCGTCGTCGACGAATTCACAGGTCGCGGTCACGGTGGGCATGCGCCACGCGTTCTGATGCGCGCGCGCCGCGACGGTGAGATGCCCTCACGACTGCGCCGCCGCGATCACCTGCGACGCGAGCGCATGATGCTGGCCGCGTCGCGAGCGGATCGCGTGAATCTCCTCGATTACGCCGTCCGCGCGGCCGAGCCAGCGCAAGCCCCGCAATAACGTGAGATCGTCGGCGCCGAGCTCCGCCAGCGGAAACACGCCGAGCCCGCGCGCCGCGAACACCGCCATCAACGCGCTGTCCTCGAATTCGCCGACGACGCGCGGCCTGATTCCCTGCGCCTCGAACCAGCGGTCGAGCCGCGCGCGCAGTGCGCCGTGGCGGGTCGGCAGCAGCACGGGCAGGTCCGCGAGACAGTGCGGAAAGCCGTCGCGCGCCGGCTTGCGCACGATCTGCGCGGGCCCGTACCAGTCGACCGGCGAGCCCGCGACGCGCTGGCTCAGCACGCGCAGGTCCGCGCCGTGCGGCGCCAGCTGACAGGCGAGCACCAGGTCGAGCCGATGCAGCGCGAGCTCCGACAACAGTTGCGCGGGCTCCCCCTCGTGACACAGCAGCCTTAGCGACGGCGTGGCTAGCACCGGCGCGAGCAACGCATGCGCGGCGAGCTTCGAAATCCCATCCGACAAACCGACCGCGAGCCGCACCGACTCCGCGCCGCTCGTCTCGCGCATCTCATCGAGCAACGCCTCGCCCAACTGAAATATCTGCTCCGCACGATTGAACGCCTGCTCACCGGCTTCGGTCATCGCGACGCCACGCCCGGCGGGCTTCAATAGCTGGCGCCCGAGCGCTTTCTCGAGTTCGCGAACCTGCGCGCTGATCGTCTGCACGGCCATGTCGAGTCTCGCGGCCGCGCGCGCGAAGCCGCCCTCCTTCATGACGATCCAGAAGTAGTACAGGTGACGATAGTTGAGCATGCGGATCCGATACTTCGAAAAAACCGAAATGTCGTTCAGATTAGCACTGGTTCATTCGAACCGTGAACAGGCCGATGATGGCGATTCCGCCGCTCGCGGCGCACTCGCTCGCCCCACCTCATGGACTCCCTGTTTGCACTCGTTGCCGATCCCGCCGCCTGGGCCGCACTGGTTACGCTGATCGTGATGGAAATCGTGCTCGGCATCGATAACCTGATCTTCATTTCGATCCTCAGCAACCGCTTGCCGGAAGCGCAACGCGCACGCACACAGCGCACCGGGCTGCTGCTCGCGCTGGTGATGCGGCTGATTCTGCTCAGCACCGTCGCCTGGATCGCGAAGCTGACCGCGGTCGCGTTCACGCTGTTCGATCATGGTTTTTCGTGGCGCGATCTGATCCTCGTCGCTGGCGGCCTGTTTCTCGTGTGGAAAGCGACCACCGAAATCCGTCAGCACATGATCCCCGATGACGAAGTCACCGCGAACTCGAACTCGACCGTACAGCTGACCGTAGCCGCCGCGATCGGTCAGATCATCCTGCTCGACATCGTGTTTTCGGTCGACAGCATCATCACCGCGGTCGGCATGACCGAGCACCTGCCGATCATGTTCGTCGCGGTGATCGTATCGATCATGGTGATGCTGTTCGCGGCGCAGCCGCTCGCGCGTTTCATCGATCGCAATCCGACCATGGTGATACTGGCGCTGAGCTTCCTGCTCGTGATCGGCATGACGCTGATCGCCGATGGTTTCGGCTCGCACGTGCCGAAGGCCTATATCTACGCGGCGATGGCGTTCTCCGCGTTCGTCGAGGGGATGAACATGCTCGCGCGGCGCGCGAAGACGAAACGTCTGGCAAGCAACGAGGGGTAATGCCGTGATGAAATGCCCGGCGGCTTGGCGCAAGCAGCTTCCAGCCGCCGTTGGCGCGTTAGCGCGCCTTCCTGCGAGCGCCCTTGGCGGTCGTCGCGGCGCGCGGCGCTTCCTTCTCGACCGGTGCGCCGCCGTTCATCTGCTCGAGCCACGACAGCGTATCGACATACGACAGAAACTGCTTCAGATACCCCGGCGACAGCTCGCGCATCAACGACAGCGCACGATGCACGAGGCTGCTCGAATTGAGCGGCCCCGCGTTGCCGGGCACCTGCGCGAGCGACTGGCGCAACTGCTTTTCGGTGCGGACTTTCGACCAGACTTCGCGGAAGTAGTCGAGCGCGGGGAGTTCGGGATAGGCGGCGGCGTGCGGAGCGTCGGCCCGCGCGTGGTGGCGGGCAAGCCGTTCGATCAGCGCCGCGAGCGTGGCGTCGCTGGGCGCGTCGGTTTCAACGGGAGTGGCTTGCAACGCGCTTTCGGCCACGGCCGCACGCTCGACCTCGGCCGCATATTCGGCCAGTAATGCCGCCAATCGTTGCTCGATCACCCGTCGCGTCTCGCCGCTGTGCCGCGCCGCGCGCCGCGCAAGCGCTTCGAGCAGATGAAAGCGCAGCGGATCGAGCCGATCCGCACCGCTCGCGCGCCATGCATCGAGCGTCGCGCGAGCCGCTTCGATTGCGTCGTCAAGCACCGGACTTCTCCGCCGTCGCCGCGCTCGACGGCCGCGGCACCGGCGCGATTTCGACGCGGCGGTTTTTCGCGCGGCCGGATTCGTCGGCATTCGAACTGACCGGCTGCTCGGCGCCGAACGCCGCCGCAAACACCGACGACGCCGGCACGCCCTCGTCGATCAGCGTGCGCGTGACCGTCAACGCGCGCTGCGCTGACAGCTCCCAGTTATCGGCGAAGCGTCGATTGCCTTCGCGCAGGCGTTGATCGTCGGTGAAGCCGCTGACCATCAGGATCTGATCGCTCGCGCGCAGATACGCGGACAGCGGACCGGCGAGGCTCTTCAGTAGCGCGCGGCCCTCGGGCTGCAGCTGCGCGGAGTTCAGCGCGAACAGCACGTTGCCGCTAATGCCGATGCGGCCATTGACGAGCGTCACGCGCCCCGCCGCGAGCGGTCCCGCGAGCGCCTGCTCGAGCGTCTTGCGCCGCTGCGTTTCGGCCTGGCGCTGCTTGACCTCCTGCTCGAGCTTGTTCGATAGCACGAGCTGCATGCCGATCACGCTTACCAGAATCAGCACGAACGCGCCGACCAGCACCGACATCAGATCGCCGAACGAGGCCCAGACCGGCGCGGCCGTTTCCACGCCGCCGTCGATGTCCTCGCTCATACCGCGTCGGCTCCGGCGGTCGCGCGCTGCGCGGCCAGCAACTGCAGGTCTTCGACGATCTGCTTCTGCGACATCACGCTGAGATCGACCACATCGCGCGCCTGTGCGACGTAGTAGGCGAGCTGTTCGTCGCTACGGGCAAGCGATTTGTCGAGCGCCGCTTCGATGCGTTCGAGATGCGCGACGAGCTTGTCGTTCGCTTCGCCGAACATGCCGACGGCCGCGCCGAACGCTTCGCCGAGACTCGCGACTTCGGCCGCGCTGCCGGTGACCTGCGCGGCGACCGTGCCGAGCTTGCCGGTCTCGTGCTCGAGGTGCTCGGTGAAGCGATTGCCGACGCGTTCGAGCAGATCCGCCGACGTCGAGACCAAGGCATCGACGGCGCTGCGCTGTTCGGTCGACGCGTGATTGACCGCGTCCAGCAGCGTTTCCAGCGTGGCGAGCAGACGGCTGCGCTCTTCCAGCATCGCGGTGTCGCGGACCATGCTGTCGGAGAGCTTCTGGCGCAGCTCCGCGACGACTTCGGCGGCGGCCTTCGGCGCTTCCGATGCCGCCTGCACGAGGCGTTCGATCTCGGCAATCGTCGCGCTGGCGTGGGTTTGCGTCTGCGCGGAGATATCGTGTGCGGTCTGCGCGAGCGCGTCGCAGATCTGCTGCTGACGGGTCGCCGTTTGCGAACCCGTCTGCTGCCATTGTTCGCTGAGCTTTGCGGTCATCGCACCGAGCGCTTCGGTCCATGCGGCGAAGCGCTGTTCGTCGCGCGCGGCGAGTTCGGCTTGCAGGTTTGCTGCGGCCTTCGGTGCTTCGGCCGCGGCCTGCACCAGTCGATCGATTTCGGCGATCGTCGCGCTCGCATGCGTTTGCGTCTGCGCGGAGATATCGCGTGCCGTTTGCGCGAGCGCGTCGCAGATTTGCTGCTGATGGCTTGCAGCTTGCGAACCCGTTTGCTGCCATTGCTCGCTGAGCTTTGCAGTCATCGCACCGAGCGCTTCGGTCCACGCGGCGAAGCGCTGTTCGTCGCGCGCGGCGAGTTCGGCTTGCAAGTTTGCTGCGGCCTTCGGTGCTTCGGCCGCTGCTTGCACCAGTCGATCGATTTCGGCGATCGTCGCGCTGGCGTGCGTTTGCGTCTGCGCAGAAATTTCGCGCGCCGTCTGTGCAAGCGCGTCGCAAATTTGCTGCTGATGGCTGGCGGCTTGCGCACCCGTCTGCCGCCATTGCTCGCCGAGCTTCGCGCCCATCGCGTCGAGCGCCTCCGCCCATGCGCTCAAACGCTGCTCGTCGCGCGCAGTCAGCTCCGTCTGCAAGTTCGTATGCGAGCTACCGACAGCACTCAGCAACGCCGCGGCATGCTGTTCGAACGTCGCGGCGGCGCGCGCCAACGCCTGCTCGTTGTTGGCGGCGAGCTTGTCGCCCGCGCTTTGCTGCTTTGCCAACGCGTCGCCCCACGCCTGCGAGATGCCGCTGGCCGTCGCTTCGAGCCGCGCGGACACGCCGTCGAGCAACGCGGCCGAACGCTGTTCGAACGCTTCGGCAACGCGTTCGACCGAAGCGCGCTGTTGCGCGGCCAACTCGTCGCTCGCCTGCCGATGTCCGGCGAGCGCGCTGCTGCAAATGTCGGCGAGGTTCGCGCTGGTCGCCGCGAAGCCGCTCGACATGCCGTCGAGCTGGCGCTGCACGGCCTGGGTCACCGCGTCGTGCAACGCGGCGGTTTCGCGCGAAAGGCCGGCCATCGTCGCTTCGACGACCGGCTGCAGGGCCCGGCCCGCAGCCTGGGCGCTGCCGGCCACGCTGTCTTTCAGCGACTGCTCGATCACACCGGCCAGACGCAGATAAGCCGCTTCGGTGCGTCCGTAAAACGCGTCGAGACTCGCGATCTGCCGCTCGTTCGACGCGGCGCTCTGCTGTTCGAGCGCGCTCATCATCGTCTGCAGACGTTCGACCAGCAGCGGCGTCGCTTCGGCCTGGCGTTGCAGCAGCCGGAAGCTTTCGTCGCGCTGATGGCTCTGCGAGTACACGCGCAAAGTCGTCGCGATCTTCACGTCGAGCTGTTGCGCCGCTTCGAGCCGCTCGCGGCGGCATAGCGCCGACAGCAGCCCGAGCATCGCCGACGTCGCGACACCCGCGATCGAGGTGCCGAACGCAAAGCTCAGCCCCTTGACCGGCGCCGCCAGCGATGCGCGGATCGCCTGCAGGTCGCTTGCGCTCTCCAGCGCGAGGCCGGTGCCGCGCAGCGTCATCACCATGCCGAGCAGCGTGCCGAGCATGCCGAGCAACACCAGCAGGCCGACCAGATACGGCGTCAACGCGGGTCCCGGCAACGCGACGCGCTCGCCTTCGACGCGCAGCCGCACGCTATTGCGCAGATTCGGATGGACGGGTTCGAGAAACGCGGCAAGGCTCGGCGGTGGTCCGGACAGCGCAGCAAGCGCGCCCGTCAGCGTAGCGGTCGCCTGACTATAGCGGCGCAATTCGAGCGCGCCCAGCACATAGAAGACGCCGATCAGCAGCGTGACGGCGAACGCGAGCGCATTGGAGACGGCGTAACCGACGGCGATCCAGCACGCCGCGGCGAGCCCCGCGAGAAATACAACGAGATCGATACGATATCTGGACATGGGGTCCCAGTTAGCAGGCGCGAAGAGCCGCGAGCAGCCCTTCGACCGGTTGAAAACGAACGTCCAGCTCGGCCAGCAAAACGCTTTGCATGTCCTTGCCGAAGGCGTCGAGCCATGCGTCGGACGCGAGCGGCGCGGCAGCGTTGCTGGCGTCGGTCGCTTCCGCCTCCGCGACCCTCCGGGCCTCCCCCTCTTTCAAGCGCTCGAAGTGCCCGCCGAGCAGGCCGGGCACCGCGCCGAGCAAAGTCCGCTCGCGCTCGCCGAGCGCACGCTCCATCACCGCATCGACGACCGCGAGCCGCGCAAGCGCCGGCGCTTGCGTCGCCAGCAGCGCGCGCAGCCGCCCGCGTAACGTGCCGATCGCAGTTTCCATCGACTGCTGAAGCGCGAGATAGCGCTGCCTGAAGACCGCATAGTCGGTCTGCGTGTCGACGGCCACGCGCGGTGCCGACATCCGGGCAGACAAAGACGACGAGCCACGCCGCCGTGAGCCCGCGAGCACACTATCGCTGGCGATTGCGCTCACCAGCGAGCGGCGCACACGCGTGCACTCTTCCTCTTCCGCGCGACCGAACGCGCGCGCGCCACCAGCGACGGCGGGCGGCTTGCCGTCGAGCGCCGATGACAACGCGATAGCGTCGGTCCAGCCGAGCCACTGGCTCAGCCGATCCGCCAGCGATTGGCGCGATTCGGCGACGTCGGCCTCGACGAGACGGGCCAGTAAGCGAACGAGCGCGGGGCCGCTGAGGGCGCTGCGCTGAGGGGCTTGCAACATACCACCGGACGCAAAAAAGTCAGCAGTTTACACGCTGGGGCCAACGAGTCCGAAGTCGCTTGCTCGATCGTGCGTCGAAAGACCCGGTTTTGCCCGATCGAACCTGGCATTCGCGCGTTTTATCGAGCGCGGTTTTTTGCCAATAGCGAAGCGAGCCTATCCCTGTATAAGATGAAAGCTGGCGCATCGCCTCGCACTGAACACTGCGGAGCGTCGACAACACACAGAACACACGCAAGGCGGACAGGCAGCATGAAATTCGATACCGTGGTGCTCGGCGCCGGCATTGTCGGGGTATGCGTCGCCGTGCATCTGCAGAAGCGCGGGCGCGCGGTTGCACTGATCGACCGCAAGCAGCCGGGCAACGAGACGTCGTTCGGCAACGCCGGGCTGATCCAGCGCGAAGGCGTCTATCCGTACGCGTTTCCGCGCGGGCTCGGCACGCTGCTGCGCTACGCGCGCAACCAGTCGCCCGACGTGCGCTATCACGCCGACGCAATGCTCCAGGTTGCACCGTTTCTATGGCGCTACTGGCGCAACTCACATCCGGCGAAGCACGCGGAAATCGCGAAGTCGTACGCGACATTGATCGAGCATTGCGTCAGCGAACATCGCGCGCTCGCCGCGGACGCCGGTGCGAGCGCGCTGCTGCGGCCCATCGGCTGGATCAAGGTGTTTCGCCACACCGCCGCGCGCGATGCCGAAATCATGCTTGCCGAACGGTGGCATCGCGAATACGGCGTCGAGTTCGAAACGCTCGACGCCCCGCGCCTGCAACAGCTCGAACCCGATCTCGACAAGCGCCTGCAAGGCGGGCTGCGCTATCCGCAATCCGATTCGGTCAGCGATCCGAACGCGCTCGTCACCGCGTACGCGCGGTACTTCGAAGCGCTCGGCGGACGGTTCTTCATCGGCGATGCCGATACGCTGCGCGAAGGCTGGCAGGTCGATACGCGGGACGGGCCGATCTCGGCCGCAGCGGCGGTGATCGCGCTCGGGCCGTGGTCGGATCGCGCGAGCACGCGGCTCGGGTATCGGCTGCCGCTCGCGGTCAAGCGTGGCTATCACATGCACTACGCAGCGCGTCGGACTGCGCACCTCAACCATCCGATTCTCGACGTCGACCACGGCTATGTACTCGCACCGATGGCGCGCGGCATCCGATTGACCACGGGCGTCGAAATCGCGCGCCCCGAAGCGGCCAAGACGCCGGTGCAGCTCGATGCGGCCGAACCCATCGCGCGCACGCTGTTTCCGCTCGGCGAACGCCTGGACCCGGAACCGTGGATGGGACGGCGCCCGTGCACGCCGGACATGATGCCGATCATCGGGCCCGCGACGAAACATCAGGGGCTGTGGTTCGCGTTTGGCCATGCGCATCATGGTCTGACGCTCGGACCGGTGACGGGGCGGCTGATCGCCGAGATGATGACCGGCGAGCAGACGCTGGTCGATCCGCGGCCGTTTCGCGTCGAGCGGTTTTAGCCGGATGGTCCGAGGCGGCTCGATCGAGCGCCTGATTTTGTTACTTCCGTGAAAGAAACGACGGACAAGAGTGCCCGCAATGGGCCTCTTGAACGACCGGTTTTCGCCCTCTTCCGCAACAGGGCGAGGACAGCGATTCTCAAAACTGCTCCTCGCCACGCCCTTCGCGCCATCCCTCCCAGAGATAGGCTATGCACGGTATAGCCGCCAAACACCCGCCTTCATACAGCAATTCTCAGCGATCTCACTTTCAACCCACATTCGCCGCATATCTTCCCAAGCAGCTCCAGCCAAAATTTCTATTGAGAACGCTTCTCAATTACGTGGCAATTGAATACAATCCGTCGCGAAATGACTTTGTAATAAACATGGAATGCCCGGGTAAGGAAACTAGCACCGGCCCCGGCTTCCCGAACTCGACGGGGATAAACATGAAGTTGCGGTCCGACGATCCGAAGCTCGGCAAAATCAGCACGACACTGTGCGGCGTACTGGCCGCCGGCCCCGCCCTCGCGCAGGGCACCACGGCCGCCGCGCCCCCCGAGCGCGAGGGCCAGCTCGCGCCGATTTCCGTGCAAGGCCAGTCGGACGATGGCTTCAAGACCGATCACTCCGCGTCGGTCAAATTCACTGCACCGCTCGTCGATACGCCGAAGTCGGTCACGGTGATTCCCGAGGAGCTGATTCGCAGCACCGGCGCATCGACGCTAACTGAAGCGCTGCGCACCGTGCCCGGCATCACGTTCGGCGCCGGCGAAGGCGGCAACCCGCTCGGCGACCGGCCGTTCATTCGCGGCTACGACGCGCAGGGCAGCACGTTCGTCGACGGCATGCGCGATATCGGCGCGACCACGCGCGAAGTGTTCAACATCGAAAGCATCGAAGTGACGAAGGGTTCGGACGGCGCGTTCGGCGGCCGCGGCGGCGCGGGTGGCAGCATCAACCTGATCACGAAGACGCCGCATCTGGGCACGACCGCCGACGGCAGCGTCGGCCTCGGCACCGACCGCTATCGCCGCTTCACCGCCGACGGCAACTGGCAGATGGCCGACCACGCGGCGTTCCGCCTGAACGTGATGAGCCACAACAACGACCTGGCCGGCCGCGATGCGGTCAACAACGAGCGCTGGGGCATCGCGCCGTCGTTCACGTACGGTCTCGGCACGCCGACCCGCGTGACTGCAAGCTACTATCACCTCACCACCGACGATCTGCCCGACAGCGGCATCCCGTACTTCTACACGACGACCAACAAGCCGGCGAACGTCAGCACGATCTTCCCGGCGCCGGTGGACCGCCACAACTTTTACGGCCTGATCGACCGCGACTTCCGCAAGACGAGTTCGGATATCGGCACCGTGCGCATCGAACACGACATCAACGGCGACCTGACGATCCGCAACACGACGCGCTACACGAAGTCGACCCAGGACTACATCTGGACCCAGCCCGATGACAGCCAGGGCAACGTCGTCAACGGCAAGGTGTGGCGCCGCGCGAATACACGCGCGAGCAACGTGTACAGCCTCGCGAACCAGACCGAACTGTTCGGCGAGTTCAAGACGGGCTTCCTGAAGCACAGCTTCACGACCGGTATCGAGTTGTCGCGCGAAACCAGCGTCAACGATTCGTACACGGTGGCGGCCGCGACCGGCGCGATCTGCGCAACCCAAGGCATTGGCGCGGCGTCGGGCTATAACTGCACGAGTCTTTGGACGCCGAATCCGAACGATCCGTGGGCCGGATCGATCAGGCAAACCAACGACCCGAGCCAGCAACGCACCACCACCAAATCGATCTACGCGTTCGATACGATCGAGTTGACCGGGCGCTGGCAGGCCAACGTCGGCCTGCGCGTCGACGATTATTCGACCGAACTGCGCAATACCGTCGCCAACGGCGCGACGCGTGTGTCGCGCGACGACACGCTGTTCAACTACCAGTTCGGCCTCGTGTTCAAGCCGGCCTCGAACGGCAGCATCTATGCGTCGATCTCCACGTCGTCGACGCCGGCTGGCGCGCTGCTCGGCCAGGGCAGCGAAACGCAGTCGCTGATACCGTCCAGAGGCGTCGGTCCGAACGCGGCGCTGTTGTCGCCGGAAAAGAACCGCAGCGTCGAAGTGGGCAGCAAGTGGAACGTGCTCGACAACAAGCTGTCGCTGACCGGCGCGCTGTTCCAGATCGACACGACCAATGCGCGCGTCACGCTGCCAGACAACACCTACGCGATGGTCGGCAACAAGCGCGTGCAGGGGTTCGAGTTCGGCGTGGCGGGTCAACTGACCAACAAGTGGCAGGTGTTCGGCGGCTACACGTATCTGAAGAGCGAGCTGCGCAACAACGGCAAGACCACGTCGGATAACGGTCATCAGTTCCCGAACACGCCGAAGAACAGCATCAGCCTGTGGACCAACTACGACGTGCTGCCGAAGTTCACGATCGGCGGAGGCGCGTTCTATGTGTCGCAGGTGTATGGGGATACGGCGAATCTGCGGGCGGTGCCCTCGTACTGGCGCTTCGACGGCATGGCGACGTATCGCGTGAACAAGCACGTCGATCTGCAACTGAACGTGCAGAACATCTTCAACCGCACGTATTACGACCAGGCGTACGCCTCGCACTACGCGTCGATCGCACCGGGACGCTCCGCGTTCCTGACGCTCAACGCGCACTACTGATGCCGCGCGCGCAGAACGAGGTCTCGGTGCGGACGCTCGCGAGCGTGTCGCGCGATGAACTCGCCGCCATCCTCGCGGGGCCGCCCGAGCGTGCCGCCGCGTGGGTCGCGGCGGCCGCGCGCAACGGCATCGTCGAGGCGCAGGCCGTGTACGGCCAGTACCTGCTCGAGGGTCACGGCGTCGAGCGCGACGTCGACGAAGCGTTCGTCTGGTTCCGGCACGCGGCCCGGCGCGATCATCCGATGGCGATGAACATGCTCGGCCGCTGCTACGAACATGGCTGGGGCACGGCCGCCTGCGCGCCGGTCGCCGTGTACTGGTATCGGCTCGCGGCACAAGCCGGGCTCGACTGGGGCATGTACAACTATGCGTCGGCGTTGGCGCTCGGTCATGGCATCGAATGCGATCGCGCGCAGGCATTGCAGTGGTTCTTGCGTGCTGCCGAACTCGGGCATGCGAAGTCGTTGAACTTCGTCGGCAGCTTTTACGAGGACGGCTGGAGCGTCGATGCCGATGCGGATATCGCGCTGGAGTACTATCGACGCGCCGCGCAAGGCGGCGATTTTCGCGGGCAGTTCAATTACGCGCGGCTGCTCGCCGAGCGTGGCGAAATCGCGGAAGCATTGCAATGGTTGCAACGTGTGCCGCACACCGCGACCGGCGCTTTCGTTGCGAAGATGCGCGCATGGCTGGCCGCTTCTCCCGTTAGCGCGTTTTGCGCACTCGAACGCAGCCTTGGCGCAAACGCCAATGCGAATGCCAGTGCGAATGCGAGCCTCGACATGAACACGCAAATCAGCGCCACGCCAAACCTGACGCAGGAGCCGCGCACATGATGCTGCATTTACCCGCCGTACTCAACAAACAGCAGGTCGCGCAATGCCGCGAAATGCTCGACGCGGCGCAATGGATCGACGGTAATGCGACTTCAGGCCAGCAATCGGCGCAAGCCAAGCGCAACCAGCAGCTGCCCGAAGGCTCACCCGCCGCGCGTACGATCGGCGATGCGATTCAGGACGCGCTCGGCCGCAACGCGCGCTTCTTTTCCGCCGCGTTGCCGCTGAAAGTCTTCCCGCCGCTCTTCAATCGTTATACCGGCGGCGACGGCTTCGGCACGCACGTCGACAATGCGATCCGCCAGTTGCGCGGCACTGACTTCCGCATCCGCAGCGACCTGTCGGCTACGCTGTTCCTCGCCGAACCGGACACCTACGACGGGGGCGAGCTTTGCATCGAGGACACCTACGGCGTGCATCGCGCGAAACTGCCGGCCGGCGACATGGTGCTCTACCCCGCTTCGAGCCTGCATCACGTGAGCCCGGTCACGCGCGGCGTGCGGGTCGCGTCATTCTTCTGGATTCAGAGCATGGTGCGCGACGACGGCCAGCGCGCGACACTGTTCCAGCTCGACAACGACGTGCAGACGCTCGCGGCGGAACGAGGCTCGAACGACGCGACCGTCGTGAGCCTCACGGGCATCTATCACAATCTGCTACGTCGCTGGGCCGACGCCTGATCGGCGCCAGGTCACCGGCCGCCGATGCAAAAAAAAACGCCGCGGGCCAACTGCCCCGCGGCGTTTTTCATCGAGCCGGACAAACGTGGATCAGGCCGTCACGGCAGCCCGACGCGGCGACACTGCCGACACCACGAAGCTCACGACGATGTTCGCGACCAGCGCGATCAGGCCGATATACAGCGGATAGTTCTCGTGGCCGAAATGCAGGCCGTACACCGGCTTGAGCCCTTGCGAAATCGCGAGGCCGGTGCCGAGCACGATACCTACCAGCCAGCCGAGGAACAGACCCGGCGTGTTCAGACGGCGCGTGTACAGCGTGAACACGATGGCCGGGAAAATCTGCAGAATCCACACACCGCCGAGCAGTTGCAGATCGATCGCGTACTGCGTCGGCAGGAACACGATGAACAGCAGCGCGCCGAACTTGACGACCAGCGAGACGATCTTCGCGTTGGCCGCTTCCGCTTGAGGCGAGAGGTTCGGCGACACCAGCGGACGCCACAGATTACGCGTGAACAGATTCGCCGCGCCGATCGACATGATCGCGGCCGGCACCAGCGCGCTGATCGCAATCGCGGCGGCCGCGAAGCCGACGAACCACGACGGGAACAGCGTACCGAACAGCGCCGGCACCACGTCGCTCGCCGACTTCACGTTCACGCCCGCGGCGATCGCCATATAGCCGAGCAGCGCGATCAGGCCGAGCAGCACCGTGTAGGCCGGCAGGAAGATCGCGTTCTTGCGAACCGTCTTTGCCGACGACGACGACAGCACCGCCGTCATCGTATGCGGATACATGAACGCGGCGAGCGCCGAGCCGAGTGCGAGCGATGCGAACGCGGTGTACTGGTTCGGCTTCAGCAGGATGCCGGTCGCGCCGCCCTTCGCCTGGAAGTGCGCATCGGCCAGTTCGAACACGTGCCCATAGCCGCCGAGCTTCACCGGGATCAGCCATATCGCCGCGATCACGACGATATAGATCATGATGTCCTTGACGAACGCGATCATCGCCGGGGCGCGCAGGCCGCTCGCATACGTATAGAGCGCGAGGATCACGAACGCGACGATCAACGGCAATTCGCCGCTGACGCCGAGACCCTTGATCACGACCTGCATGCCGACCAGTTGCAGCGCGATATACGGCATCGTCGCGACGATGCCGGTCAGCGCGATGGCTGCGGGGAACCACTTGCCGCCGTATTCGCCGTGCACGTAGTCGGCCGCGGTGATGTGGTTCTTCGCGTGCGCAACCCTCCACAGCTTCGGCATCACCGCGAACACGAACGGATAAACGATGATCGTGTACGGCAGTGCGAAGAAGCCGTACGCGCCCACCGAAAAAACGAGCGCGGGCACTGCGATCACCGTATAAGCGGTGTAGAAATCGCCGCCGACGAGGAACCACGAAATGATCGTGCCGAACTGCCGGCCGCCGAGGCCCCACTCGTGCAACTGCGTCAGATCGCCGCGCTTCCAGCGCGCCGCGAAAAAGCCGATCACCGTGACGAGCACGAAGAATGCGATGAATACCGTCATCGCAACCGGGTTCACAGGATTCAGATCGCTCATTTGAGACCTCGATACACGATGTAAATCAGCAGCGAGGTCAACGGCACCCACAGAAACTGATACCAGTAGAAGAACGGAAAGCCCGCGAGCGACGGATGCGTGTCGTTATAGAACGGCAGCCACAGCAGCGCGATATAGGGGATCAGCAAAATGAGCCAGAGCCATGAACGGCCGGCCGGCGGGGAGGTCTCCACGAACGTCTCCTTGAGTATTATCGACAGCACGCGCGATGGCTCGTGCGGGGAAATCGGCAACGCCGCACACGCGCCCGCCAGGCCTGGCGCAGCGCGGGATGCGACGGGCATGTAGTATTCGCCTTCGCGCCTTTCCTTACAAGCGCGCAACTACGTAAGCCGTCTACGTAATAATACGTAGCCCGTTGACTGGCTTTTTTCAACGATGAAACTCAAAGCAAAGATTGTGCTGCTTGCGATCGTGCCCTTTCTGGCGGCGATCGCGAGCATCGAGACCGGCGTGCGCCGCGAAGCGACGGCGTTAGCCGAGCGGCAGCACGCGACCACCCAGGCCGCCTACATGGCCAGCAAGGAGGTCGAGCTCAAGCACTATGTCGAGCTCGCGACCACCGCGATCGCGCCGCTCTACGAAGCCGGCGGCGCCAACGCGCGCGACAACGCGCTGCTGCGCACGCGCGCGCTCGCGGTGCTCGAGAAGATGAATTTCGGCGAGGACGGCTACTTCTTCGTGTACGACCTGCACGGCCGCACGCTGATGCATCCGCGCGAGCCGGATCTGGTGGGCCGGGATCTATGGTCGTTGCGTGACAGCCACGGCGCGCCGACGATCCAGCAGCTACTCGCCGCGGCCGCGCGCGGCGGCGGCTACGTGCGCTATCTGTGGCACCGGCCGTCGACCGGCAAGGAGGAGTCGAAACTCGGCTACGTGGTGCCGCTCGAACGCTGGGGCTGGATGCTCGGCACCGGCATCTATCTCGACGACGTCGACACGGCGCTCGCGCATATCGACGAGGAGGCTGCGGCCAATATCGATCGCACGATGAAGTGGATCGACGCGATCGCCGTGGCCGGCCTCGCGGTCATTGCGTTGTGCGCCCTCGTGCTGAACGTGACCGAATATCGCAGCGCCGACGCGAAGCTGAAGCGGCTCGCGCAGCAGGTCGTCGAGTCGCAGGAAAACGAGCGTGCACGCCTGTCGCGCGAACTGCACGACGGCATCAGCCAGATGATGGTGTCCGTGAAGCTGCTGCTCGAATCGGCGCTCGCGCGGCTCGAACGCGGCGACGCGCGCGTGCCCGCCGCCGAGGCCGCGTTGTCCACCGGACTCACGCGGCTCGGCGATACGCTGCGCGAAGTCCGGCGCATTTCTCATGCGCTGCGTCCGTCGATGCTCGACGATCTCGGCGTCGCCGCCGCGCTCGAACAACTGACGCGCGAACTCGGCGACGAGTCCGGCATCGCGATCGGCTTCACGCAGATCGCGCACACGCATGCGGCCACGCTGCCCGATACGGTCAACACCGTGCTGTTTCGTATCGCTCAGGAAGCGCTGACGAACATCGTGCGGCACGCGCAGGCGTCGAGCGCGGCGCTTGCGCTCGAAGTGTCGCGCGACGCGGTCACGCTGACGATCTCCGACAACGGCCGCGGCTTCGACGTGGCCGACGCATTCGTCGGCGGACTCGAAGGTGTCGGTCTACGCAACATGCGCGAACGGCTCGAAGCGCTCGGCGGCACGCTGTCGCTGAACTCGGAGCCGGGACACACCGCCGTTACCGCGCGCGTGCCGCTGCCAACGACGCACGCCACGATGCCGCCCCTGCAGGAATTCTCGTCATGAACGACACGGCCTCTCCTTCCATCGCGCGTCTGCTGCTCGTCGACGATCATCCGCTCGTGCGCGACGGTCTGCGCGCACGGCTCGAAGCAGTGCGCCACTTCGAAGTGGTCGGCGAAGCGGGCGACGCGCAGGAAGCGCTCGCTGTGGCCGAACGACAGGCGCCGCATCTGGCGCTAATGGATGTCGGCATGAAAAGCGGCATGAACGGCATTGCGTTGGCAGGCCTTTTTCACGAGCGCTTTGCGGCGATTCGCGTGCTGATGCTGTCGATGCACGACAACCTCGAATACGTGACCCAGGCGGTGCGCGCGGGCGCGAGCGGCTATGTGCTGAAGGATTCGCCGGCGCTCGAGATCATTCAGGCAATTGGCGCGGTACTCGACGGCAAGACGTTCTTCAGCGCGGAGATTAGCGCCCGACTGATCCAGGCGTCGGCGACGCAATCGCCAGTCGAACGTTTGACGCCGCGCGAGCGCGATATTCTCGATGCGCTTGCCGAGGGACTGTCGAGCAAGCAGATCGCGCAGCGCAACGATCTGTCGGTGCGAACCGTGGAGACGCACCGGCTGAATCTGAAGCGCAAGCTCGATATCGAAGGGCAGGCGGAGTTGATCAAGTTCGCGGTCGAGAATCGGCGCAACAAGCGTTGAGGTTCGCTGGCGCGCGATAATGAGCCGGTCCACACCTGGGGCGACCACAGCATGAAACGCGTGTTCGAACTGAGTCTCGCCAGCCTGATGCTTTGCGTGGCCGCGGCTCGCGTTTATGGCGAACCGGCGCGCGTCAATCGCGGCCACGATCCATTCATACAGATCTCCAAAGCTGTCGCCGATTGCCCGACGCCGCTCGGCCCGTTCGAAACCGAAAAGGAATGGCTCGACGATAGCCATTACCGGATTGAACGCGGCAATAGCTGCTGGATCGAAGGCCGTTGCCGTTTGCCGAACGCGTATCTGTACGACGCGGAAATCGCGGACAGCGTGCAACGGCGTCTCGCGAATCTGAACGTCGCGACGCACTGGCGCGAGCAATCGACGCTATGGCTGACGCTGCAACGCCGCTTCATCTACGTCGAAGGTTGCGTCGCGCCGGGCTTCGACAAAAAGACCTTCCTGAACGAACTGGCCAAAACGGCGGACGTCGAGCGCGTAATCGACAATACGATCACCGATCCTCACGCCACTCAGTTGCCGTACCGCACGCAGGCGGACCCTGATAAGCCCGTGCTCAATCGGGGCAATTAACTCGGCAACTGGCGATGTTTTCGCCTCTGGCATTTGTTGTCTGCTATATCGGCAAACGTCGATAGCAACGCAGAAATCGTTCGTTTGGCCTCGATAACGTCATTGCTAACATCAGCGGCCCTACCCTACGGTCCGCAATAACAATGACAACTCCTCGATTTCGCCGTACCAGCTATCGCACTTCATTGCGTCTCGGCGTGATCGGCGCCGCTGTCGCGAGCCTCGTCACGCTCGCCTCGTGCGGCGAAGACAACCTGCCGGCCGCGTCCGCCGCGTCGAATGCCGCGCCGGTCGTCGCGCAAAAGCGGCCGAACATTCTCTACATCATGGCCGATGACCTCGGCTATTCCGACATCCACGCGTTCGGCGGCGAAATCAACACACCCAATCTCGATGCGCTGGTGCAAAGCGGCCGCATCCTGACGAATCACCACACGGGCACCGTCTGCGCGATCACGCGTTCGATGCTGATCTCGGGCACCGATCACCATCTGGTCGGCGAGGGCACGATGGGCGTGCCGACCGACGAGCGCAAAGGACTGCCGGGATACGAAGGCTATCTGAACGATCGCGCGCTATCGGTTGCGCAGTTGCTGAAGGACGGCGGCTATCACACGTACATGGCCGGCAAGTGGCACATCGGCTCGGGCATCGTCGGCAGCGCGACGGGCAGCGGGCAGACGCCGGACCAATGGGGCTTCGAGCACAGCTACGCGCTGCTCGGCGGCGCCGCGTCCAATCACTTCGCGCACGAACTGGCCGGCTCGAAGAACTACACCGAAGACGGCAAGTACGTGCAGCCGGGCCAGCCTGGGCAACCGGGCGGCGCGGGCGGCAGCCCAGCCGTGTTCTACTCGACCGACTTCTACACGCAGCGGCTGATCTCCTATATCGATTCGAACAAGGGCGACGGCAAGCCGTTCTTCGCGTACGCAGCCTATACGTCACCACACTGGCCGCTGCAAGTGCCCGATCCTTATCTGCACAACTACGTCGGCAAATACGATGCCGGTTATGACGCGATCCGCGATGCACGGATCGCCCGGCAGAAAGCGCTCGGCATCATTCCACAGGACTTCGTGCCGTACGGCGGCGCATCGGAGACGCTGGCCGCAAGCCCGGCGACCGCGAACAACGGCACCACGAACGCGAAATACGTGAGCGCCGTACACAGCGCCGTGCAGGGCTACACCGACTACGGCCCCGGCTATGTGAACAAGAAGTGGGACAGCCTGTCGCCGGCCGAGAAGAAAGCGCAGGCACGCTACATGGAAATCTACGCGGGCATGGTCGAGAACCTCGATCACAACATCGGCCTCTTGATCCAGCATCTGAAGGACATCGGCGAATACGACAACACGTTCATCGTGTTCCAGTCGGATAACGGCGCGGAGGGTTGGCCGATCGATTCCGGCGCGGACCCGACCGCCACCGACACCGCGAACGCGGCCGATCCGACCTACTCGCAACTCGGCACCGACAACGGCAAGCAGAACGCGCAACGTCTGCAATACGGCTTGCGTTGGGCCGAAGTCAGCGCGACGCCGTTCCGCCTGACCAAGGGTTATTCGGGCGAAGGCGGCGTGTCGACACCGTTGATCGTGCATCTGCCGGGCCAGACTTCGCAAAAGCCGACGTTGCGTGAATTCACGCACGTGACGGACAACACCGCGACGTTCCTCGCGGTCGCGCAGATCGCGCCGCCGACCACGCCCGCGCCCGCGCTGATCAACACGCTGACCGGCGTCGATCAGAACAAGGGCAAGGTGGTCTACAACAACCGCTATGTGTATCCGATCACCGGAAGATCTCTGCTGCCGCAACTCGAAGATCAGAGCACGGCGCCCGTGCATAGTGCGTCGTTCGGCGACGAGGCCTACGGCCGCGGTTATCTGCGCAGCGCCGACGGCCGCTGGAAAGCTCTGTGGACCGAACCGCCGCTCGGCCCCGTCGACGGTCACTGGCAGCTGTACGACATGAGCGCCGATCGCGGCGAAACGCAGGACGTGTCCGCGCAGAACCCGTCGATCATCGATGGTCTCGTGCAGCAGTGGAACGACTATATGACTAGCGTCGGCGGCGTCGAGCCGTTGCGTCCGCGCGGCTACTACTGAGCACACGATGGCGCTTTCATTCAAGCTCAAAGGCGGCGTGGCGCTCTATGGCGCATACGCCGCGATCGCGGCGGCCGCATTCGCCGCCGCGTTTGCCGCGCCGTCCATCGGTGTGGCGAGCGCGGCAGTATTCGGCGGCGGCCCGTCCAGCGCATTCGACAGCCTCAACCGCTCGCGCCCGCTCGCCGCGCTCGGCTCCGAGCAGCAATGCGAGCGATACTCTGGGCTGCCTGCGCGCTGGCGCGACGACCCGCATGCCGGCATGGTGCATCTGCATGGTGGCGACTTCGTGTTCGGCAGCAAGCTCGGTTACGAAGACGAGCGCCCGGCCGGCAACGGCAAGACGCACGTTGCCAGCTTCTGGATCGACCAGACCGACGTCACGAATGCGCAGTTCGCCGCGTTCGTGCGCGCGACCGGCTACGTCAGCGATGCGGAGCGCCAGGGCGGCGCGGTCGTTTTTCACACGCCGACACGCGAGGAAATGAACGCGCGCGATCTCGCGTGGTGGAGTTGGGTCAAAGGGGCCGCGTGGAATCATCCGAGCGGCCCCGGCAGCAATCTCGACGGCCTCATGAATCAACCGGTGACGATGGTCACGCAGGCCGATGCGCTCGCCTACGCACACTGGCTCGGCCGCGATCTGCCGACCGAAGCCGAATGGGAATACGCGGGCAAAGCCGGCCATGAAAGCGCGGATCTCGACACCGCGCCGCGCGACGCGAACGGCAAGCCGAGCGCGAACTACTGGCAAGGCGTGTTTCCGGTGCTCAACACCAGTGAGGATGGTCATGCCGGCCTGTCACCGGTCGGCTGCTATGCGGCGAACGACTTCAGGCTTTACGACATGATCGGCAATGCGTGGGAATGGACCAAGGACGTGTACAGCGGTCCGCACCAATCGCATACGAACGGCGATACCGCGGCCGTGGCGCCGCTCAGTCGCCGACACGATACGCCGATGGTCATTAAGGGCGGCTCGTTCCTGTGCTCGCGCGACTATTGCGTCAGGTATCGCGCGGCGTCGCGCGAGCAGCAGGAAGCCGATTTGCCGGCTTCGCATATCGGCTTTCGCACGGTGTCGAGGGATCGGTCATGAAGCGATATGCGATTGCCGCGCTTGCGTTCGCGGTGTTGACTGCCTGGCTGCCCGAACCCGCGTACGCCGCCGCGCAGACCATCAAAGTCGGGGTGAGTTCGGGGGCGCAAGCGGAAATCATGAACGAAGTGCGCCGCGTCGCCGCGACCGAGGGCCTCGCGCTCGACATCGTGGTGTTCGATCAGCCGTCGCGGATCGACGCGGCGCTCGTCGCGAAACAGATCGACGTCGCGAGCTTCGAAGACGAACCCGCGCTCGACGCGCAGCGCAAACAGCATGGCTATGCACTGACGAGCGTGGCCACGACCGTCACGTTTCCGGTCGCGCTCTACTCGCGCAAGCTGACGAATCTCGTGCAATTGCAGCGCGGCGCGACGATTGCGATACCCGACGATCCCGCCGGCACCGCACGCGCGCTGATCCTTCTGCAAAACGAAACGCTGCTGACGTTCCGCGACAGCGCGGGCCTGCACGCGACGCTCGCCGACATCACGAGCAACCGCCTCCATCTGAAGATTCGCCAGGTGCCGCGCGCGCGCCTGTACGACTCGTTGGACAGCGTCGCGTTCGCCGTGATCGACAGCGACACGGCGGCGCGCTCAGGTCTTCGCCCCGCTCGCGACGGCCTCAGTCTCGAAGACGCGCGCTCGCCGTATGCAAACGTGCTGACCGTGCGCGACAGCGATCGCCAGCACCCATGGGTCGCGCAACTGGTCGCCGCCTATCATTCGAACGACGTCGCGCATTTCATCCTCACGCGTTATCAGGACTCGGTGCGTCGGCCGTGGTGAACACGTTTTCGTTTTCCTGCTCCGCGTGCGGTCGATGCTGCAACAGTCCACCGTCGATGACGCTGGCGGAGTTGTTTCGCCATCCCGACCGGTTTATCGGCTGCATTGCGATTGGACGCGTGGCGCGCAGGCGGCCCGGCGAACGGCTGCGCGTCGGCCGGCATGAAGCCGTGCTCGACGAAGCCGACTGCGCGGCGTTCGAAGTGCTCGCCGATACGCTGCTGTATCGCGCGGGCGATACCTTCAGCATCGTCGCGCAGGGCTTCGACTATCCGTCGCTCGCGCGCTGCCCTGCTCTCGCGGACGACGGACGCTGCGCGATTCATCTGCAAGGCAAGCCGCTGACCTGCGAAGTGGTGCCGCTCGACCCGCTAGTGCCGGACAGCCTGCAACATCTGGTGCTGGCCGAACGCGGCTCCAGCGCCATCTATGTCGGCAGCGCATGCATACAGGAAGGCAAACGCGACGATGCGGCGTTGCTGGTCGACGAAGGCCGCATTGCCGATCCGCACGCTAAAGATGCGCTCGCGCGGCGGCGTCGTGCGTTAGAACAGGAGCGCGCAATCTGGACGCAAGCCGTATTCGAAGCGTTGCGCTCCGACCTGTTCGATTCACCCGCCGCGCTGGCACGCATCCCCGCGGGCGGTTTTCTGACGATCTCGCTCGTGCCGGCACTGCTAAGCGTCGCGGCGGCATCGTCGCGCTGCCGCGAACTGTGCATCGACTACATCGACAGCCAGTTGGCGTTGATCGAACGCAGCATCGTGCAAGCGCTCACACGACGCCGGCTCGACGATCGTCCGGTCACGCAGCAACTGCGCGGCTTTGCCAATGCGTATCGACATGCGAAAGCGCGCCTCGTCGATGCGGCCGCCATCGAGCAACACAATGGCACGCAGGCTTTGCGCCCCGACATCGAAGCGTATCTGAGCGGCGCCGTTCACTGATCCGTCGGCGCGTCGACACTTTCTATTCAGTTATTCAAAGCTGCGTGTCCAGCAGCCGTACGAACTTTTCGACGACCTTCTCGGTAAACGAACGTCGCGTCCATGCTTCGAGTGTGATGCGCTTCGACTTCGCGATATCGTCGTTGAACGCGGCGGTCTGCTGTCTGGCGAAAGCGCGGTCGTAGATATTCAGGTTGGCTTCGTCGTTCAGCTTGAACGAGCGGTTATCGAAGTTCGTCGAGCCGACCGACACCAGGTACTCGTCGACCACCAGCAACTTGCAATGGAACATGGTCGGCTGGTACTCGTAGATCTCGACGCCCGCTTTCAATAGATCGCCCCAGCATGCCCGCGACGCTTCGCGCACCGTGTGCGTATCGATGCGTTTGCCCGGCGTGACGATCTGTACTTTGACGCCGCGTTTCGCGGCTTCGACGATCGCGTTGATGGTGAGCTTGTTGGGCACGAAGTACGCGCTCGCAAGCTGCAAACTGCGCGTCGCGGCAGTGATGGCCATCAGATACATCAGCTGCATGTCGTCGCTGCCGCCCGACGGCGAACTGCTGAACATATGCGCAAAACCCTCGCCCTCTCCTTTCGGCTCGGCGTCGATGTGCGGGAAATACCTGGGACCGTGCAAGACGTTGCCGGTCGCCTTGATCCAGTTATCCATGAAGACGGCCTGCATATGGGCGACCGCTGGACCGGTCAAGCGGAAATGCGTATCGCGCCAATGCTTTTCGTCCTGCGCGTGACCGGTCCACTCCGGTGCAATGCCGACCCCGCCCGTAAAACCGATCCGGCCGTCGATCACCAATAGTTTCCGGTGCGTACGATCGTTCATGCGACCGAGTCCGGTCCAATGCGGTTTGTGAAACTTGACCACTTCGGCGCCGGCCTCGCGCAGCAGTTGCAGATAGCGCCGATCCATTTTCGAACAACCGACCCAATCGAGCAGGACATGCACGGCGATGCCTTCACGCGCCTTATCGGCAAGCGCACGCGCAATCTGCTCGCCGATCTCGCCAGACCAGTAAATGAACGTTTCAAATGTGATGGTTTCGCGCGCCGACCGAATGCCTTCGAGCATCGACGGAAAGATCTGGTCGCCGTTGAGCAGCATCTCGAAGCGATTACCCGGCACCACGGGCGGACCGAGCAATAGACCCATCGAGCGGAGGAATTGCGGATCTTCGCTCTTATAGAGCCGCTCGATCTTATGTTCTATTTTCTTCTCGCCGCTCGACAGATTGGCGATCACGAGAACGATCACCAGCGTGACGAACGCGGTAATAGCAATGGTCAGCATGCATGGCCTCGATGGCAGGCGGCGGGACACGGCATGCGCATCCCTCGTCCGACGGGAAAGAGCCGGACTCGTGCCCGGCTCTCACGATCCTCAGGTCATGCACGGCGCGTGCCCGCATCGGGACCGCGCCTTGCTTTCCGGTTCCAACGCGTTATCTGACCAAAGCAAATGCCTCGCGTCTGGCTATTTCGCCCGCGCCGAATACGCCGATGACCGTATAGTCCGAAGCCACGCATTCGAACGTCGATGCCTGAAACGTAATGACGAAATGCCGCCGCGCCGGTGACTCGGCAGCAATCGCGATCGGATCAGTCGTCACGGCGGCAATCTCCGCGCACAACGACGAATTGACGATTTCATGCACCGCGTAGCCAGTGAGACCTTGCGCCGCGAGCGGATGAATGGCGAGAGCATCATCGCCCGGCGGCCCGAGACGATGAAACACGGCGTCGGCGAACAATACCGCGCAAAAAGGATCGTCGTCGGGATCGAATGGCCCGAACCGTTCAAAGTCCGACTCCGCGATCGGATAAGTGAGGATTACACGGCGATCGCTGGCAACGATGAATGGTTCGGCGGCATCGGCTGCCGGATGAGGAACGGAGTCCAGCAGGAAGACCTGATCTTCCTGCCGGGATGCATCGAACGTGCTAACCATCTACTTCACGGCTCCGCGGCTGTTACGCGCCTGCTTGCGTCTCGGGCGTTTGCGGAGCCGCCGCGACGGGGGCGGCCGTGCTCTTTGCAGCAGCCTTGCGGGCCGGTGCTTTTCTTGCCATCTTCACAGCGCTTTTGCGGCCAGCGGTTTTCTTCACCGCGGCTTTCCGGCTTGCCGGCGTTGCCTTTCCGGCTGCGGTCTTTTTCACGGCCGTCTTGCGCGTTGCTTTTTTCGCCACTGCTTTTTTCGCCGTGGTCTTCTTGCCTACCGCGCTTGCGGTCGCTTTCGCCTGGCCGCTCTTTGCCGCCGTTTTCACCGCTTTCGGAGCGGCAGCCGCGCTCGTGCCATCGATCAGGAATTTGCTGCGATCCTTAACGGAAGCAAGCCATGCCGGCGCCGGACCGCGTCCGCTCCACGTCGCGCCGGTTTTCGGATCCAGGTACTTCGGCGGCTGGGCGCCTTTCGGCTGACCTTTGCCGCGCTTAGCGGCGGGAGTAGCCGCGGCTTTGCTTGCGCTCGCAGCGTCGATCAGGAACACCGTGCGGTCCTTCGCGCCGGCGATCCAGCCAGGCGCGCGGCCGTGACCCGTCCAGGTCGCGCCGGTTTTATGGTCGCGGTACTTCGCCGGCGTTGCCGACCTGGCGGCTTTGCTCACGCCAGCAGGTCTTCCCCGGCCCGTACCCGTATTGCCATTCAGACCTCGCGCGGAGCGTCGTGCCTTTGCCTGTGCTTCGATATCGGCAGTCGTCAGACCGTGCTTGAGCATCAACTCGCGAATCTGATCGACCGCGGCCTGTGCTTTTCTGGCAATGAGAACGTCAGCTTGCGCCTGGAGCTTCTTAAGCTTTGCTTGGATTTGCTCTAACGAAGGCATTTGATTGCTCCTTATGTGGTAATCGTCGAACTATGCCATGAATGACGGAAGAAAGGCAGTCTATTGACCTATCCTGAGCTTCAATACATCGATACCAGCGCCGATGCAGCCTTCAAATAACAAAGCTTTCAGGTTTTCTAGCGGGTCATCGAAGATTTCTTCCTTTTCCTTCCCTCGTGATTCTTCTTTTTCGTTTCGGTTCCACCACTCAGATCGGTGTAAAAACGACGACCTGGCGATCGGCAATGTACCTCACACTCCGTATAAAGCGGTAGTGTTGACCGTCCGCCGTTATCCGGTTCAGGCCCACGCGGGTCAGTAGCAGCATTTCATCTGCCTGGGAAGCATCGACGACACCGGAATCCGTTAAATCCTCCAATGCACCGGATGGATTTCCGACATAAACGCTGCGCGCCTGCTTGCCGATCCGCATGACGACCACGCTTTTTCCCTCGTCGAGCGCCAATTCGAGAAAGCTCGCGAGCGTACGCAACGACTCCGGTGTGCAAGTCCTGGTCTGATAGATCGCTGCATTCGATGGCGTCATTTGTGTTTTCCCGTCATCGGCATCGACGGCAAAAGCGCGCCGTCATGCTTTCTGGCTTTAGTCGCTTCTACTATAGCCCGGCATTTGAATATTCAAAGGAGAGTAGCCCACTTTTTATTTGAAAACGGTCTTTTTTTGGCGAACCGCTATAGCGAACCGATTCAAGCGTGTGCGAAACATCAGTGACGATGCCTGCAAAGCCCCCGGCTCCGGTAACTTGCCGTTACCGATCTTGCAGCACCTGTTGCTCCTGCTCTGCGCAGGTCCATTTACACTTCGTATCCGTGCCCAGCGGCGGATGCCGAGCCAATAGAGAGTCCTTTGTCAGCCGCCAGCCTCGCGGCGGCTATTGAAAAAGACGCCGGGCCACCCTAACTTCGATCCACTCAAACACGATGGTACTTACAATGAAAGCTGACTTTATTCGGACCGCCCTCGGGGCACTGGCAGTCTCGTTGGTAATGGCAAGCACCGCGAACGCGGCCGGTTGCCTGAAAGGAGCGGTAGTGGGCGGCGTCGCCGGACACTATGCGGGACATCATGCGGTGGTCGGCGCGGTCGGCGGCTGTATCGTCGGACGGCATGTGGCCAAAAAGCACGCCGAAGAACAGCAGGCGGCGACTCAGGCCGCGCCACATCAGCAAGCCAAAATGCAGTAACTGGCGCCCCGCTCCATTCACTCAGGCAATGCGTAATCCGCGCGCGGGCAAGATCTCCTGGGTAGTCACGAAACGATGCTGTTTGACCGCGTCGTGAAAGAGGCGGTAGTCGCTCTTCTCGAAGGCGGTCGTCCACTCCGGTCTGTCCCCGGTGTCGTCATCGCACAACAAACCGGTGGCCTGGTACTTCCACGAACCGTGTCCTTTCGCGATATAGCCGGGCACGGGTTCTTTCAAACCCGGAATACGGCCGGCATTCACCCATTCGCAAACGGTTCTCAGACGCAGGTTGTCGTCGGGTTCGCGGTTCGTATCGAGCAGTCGGGTCAGTGCGTCTTTGACGTCGTCCGGGATGCCGGGCTGGTTTTCGAAATCTTCGCGTCCGGCCAGATAAGCTCGCACGACACGACAACTCATGTCCGCCGCCTGCACGAAATCCGGCAAATTGTGTCGTGAGATGAAGTGATTGCAGCCGTCGATGTAATGCCAGCGTGCCCACGGCTGGTCGGGATAATGCAACGCGGCGCCGTGGCCGACCGGCAACGCGATCGTCAGAACGTCCGTCTCGACGCGCTCGATCAGATGCGCAACCGCCAGTTCCAGGCTCGCGAGCCAGCCTTTGCGCGTGCAATCCTGCGCTTCGAGAAGATGCACGCGATTCCACGGACTTTCGATGCCCGCGAATCCCTGGTGCGCCCAGGTATCGACATACGTATGAAGCGTCACGCCGAGCCGGTGCAACGCGGTCTCCGAATCGCGCTGCCGGATCGCGCGCCGCACGACTTCGCGCGCGACTTCACTGTCGGGCCGGCAAACCGCCTTTTCCTCGAGACTGTCACCCACCCCAGCCGGCAGAAAATGGAACGGCGCCCACACGAGCCGATTCTGGTCGTTCTCGGTATTGGCGTAATCGAATAACTTGTGCGCGGTCGCGAATCGCTCGAATGTCTCGCCGCCTTTGAACCGCAGTATTCCGTTCGTCGTTGCGTCGTCGACGTATTGGCAGGCATGCGCGACGGTTTGCGCATCGCCGGCCGTCATGCCGCCGACGCGCGCGGCAATGTAGACCACGCCGTAATGGAAGTCGATGTTCATGGCAGGCGCTCCTGGCGCGCATAATCACGGCCGGTCTGTGGCCGGCGATAGGGCGAGACGAATACAGGGATCTGCGCGTGAGTAGATAGTAGACGAGCGAGCGGCACTCGCCTTGAAATAACATGCGTGTTGGGCGTGTTCTTCCACGTTTCGCGCCACGCTACTATTCGGGCTACTGAAGGAAAACGCCGGCCGCGCCAGCGAGATCCAACCCGCCGGCACAGCAAGCCGCCGGGCAACGAGGCGGAAAGCGTAACCCGGCCCGACCGGCGCCGGTCAGGTCAAATGCGTAACGGAAAGACGATTGTTCCAGTGCTGGTTCAGATACTCGAGCGCGAACATCCGGTGACAATGATGTGGTAAATGTTCACTGCAAAGCAGGCAGCCCGATTCAAATAGCGCGATATCCAGATTGCTTTCCACACGGCGGCGCGCGATGAGGTCGAGATATTCCTCGCGAAAGTTCTCCCAGCTCAGTTGCTTGCCCTGGTAGCGTTTGAGCAATTCCGGCTCGGGAGCCAACTCCGGAATTTCCACGTACGCCGCATTGCACAACTGCTCGAGAAAGAAAGGCAGATCCTGCTTTTTCGCAAAACCCGCCAGCTGCGACGTGTTGTTGAGGCGAATGTCGAGCACCGTACGCACTTGGGCCTCTTTCAACAAACCGAAGAACTTCTGGGCGCTCTTGCCGGTAAAACCAATGCTCGCCACCTGTACGGTACCTTTGTCACGTTTCATCGTGAATCCCCTTGGCGGGCCATTCGGCGCCCATAAAAAAGCCTCGCTGCGATTGGCGCAGCGAGGCTCGGTGGCAGTGCATCTTTAGCGCCGCTCGCGCGCTTTACTTGACGATGTCGACCAGTTCGACTTCGAAGGTCAGATCGGTATTCGGCGGAATCGGGCCGACGCCGCGATCGCCATATGCGGTCGCCGCCGGGCACGTGAGTCGCGCCTTGCCGCCGACTTTCATCTTCTGCACGCCTTGCGTCCAGCACGGAATCACGCGATTGAGCGGGAACGTGGCCGGGCCGCCATGCTTGGCCGAGCTATCGAATTCGGTGCCGTTGGGCAGCGTGCCGCGGTAGTTGACTTTTACCACGTCGGTCGCGGACGGCTGCGGGCCCGTGCCTTGCGTCAGATGTTCGACGATGACGCCGGACGGCAGCTTCTCCGTGGTCGGCGCGGCAGCCATCGCGGTTGAGGACAGCACGGCTGCGGCCAGCAAAGCAACGAGTGATTTCAAAGCAAATCTCCAATGGGGTAGTCCGTTTGATTGTAACGGATCGGGTGTCGGCCGAGGCTCCCAAATACTGCCGGATGCCGCGGGTCGTTGCGCGCCTGTCACGAACTTCGCTGAACCGCCGCGCGAGCCCGCGGTCCACATGAACATCCGGCGCGAGTCGCCGGCACGCGAATCCGCCGCACCCGTTGAGAGCGCTTCCGATGACCGAGCCGGCCCCTTCCGACAACCCCGCTGACAACCCGACCGCCGCGCCAGCGCCCGCCGACGAGCGCGTTCGCGCGCCAAGGCCGCGCCGGATTCCGCGCAGCCGTGCCCAACAGGCGCGGCTCGATGCGCGCGAATCCGCTTTCGAGCCGCTGCCGTTCCCCTCGTATTCACCCGACGACGCGCGCCGCCCGTTCGCGGACAAACTCGACGCATGGTTCGCCGCGCGCCGTTGGCAGCCGTTCGATTTTCAGCGCGAGGTTTGGCGCAACATCGCCGCTGGCGCGAGCGGCGTACTGCACGCAAGCACCGGGGCCGGCAAAACCTGGGCCGTGTGGTTCGGCGCGCTCGCCGCGTTCGCGAGTGCGGCGTCGACGCCGCGCAAGCACCCCGAACCGCTGACGGCGCTCTGGATTACACCAATGCGCGCGCTCGCGGCCGATACCGCGCGCGCGTTGCAAAGCTCCGCGGCCGAACTCGCGGTACCCTGGAGCGTCGGTCTGCGCACCGGCGATACGTCGGCCGCCGAACGCGAGCGCCAGAACCGACGCATGCCGTCCGCGCTCGTCACGACGCCCGAAAGTCTGACGCTGATCCTGACGCGCGCCGATGCGCGCGAAGTACTGTCTCAGGTGCGGCTCGTGATCGTCGATGAATGGCACGAACTGCTCGGCAACAAACGCGGCACACAGACGCAACTCGCGCTCGCGCGTCTCACGCATTGGCGGCCCGGCTTGCAGGTATGGGGGCTGTCGGCGACGCTGGGCAATCTGTCGTTCGCGACCGAGGTCCTGCTCGCGCCGGTCGCGACGCCGCGCGTCAGTGTGCACGGCGCGCTGCCGAAGGCACTGATCGTCGACACGATCATTCCCGACACGATCGAGCGCTTTCCGTGGGGCGGTCACATGGGTATGCGTCAGGTCGATGCGGTCGCGCGGGCGATCGACGAAGCGCGCACGTCGCTCGTATTCACGAACACGCGCTCGCAATGCGAGGTGTGGTATCAGGCGCTGCTCGACGCGCGCCCCGAATGGGCCGGCGTGATCGCGCTGCATCACGGCTCGCTCGATCAACACGTACGCGAGTGGGTCGAACACGGATTGAAGGACGGCTTGCTAAAGGCCGTGGTGTGTACGTCGAGTCTCGATCTCGGCGTCGATTTTCTGCCGGTGGAGCGCGTGTTCCAGATCGGCTCGCCAAAAGGCGTCGCGCGTTTGATGCAGCGCGCGGGCCGCTCGGGACACGCACCCGGTTTGCCGTCGCGGGTGACGATCGTGCCGACGCATGCGCTCGAATTGATAGAAGCGGCGGCCGCGCGTGAAGCCGTCGACAAACGGCAGATCGAAAGCCGCGATACGCCGCAAAAGCCGTTCGACGTGCTGGTGCAACATCTCGTCACCGTCGCGATCGGCGGTGGTTTCGACGCGCGCGAGTTGTACGATGAACTTCTGCATACCTATGCATATCGCGATCTGACGCAGCAGGAGTTCGACTGGGCTCTGGGTTTCGTCGAAGGCGGCGGCGCGACGCTGCGCGCGTATCCCGACTACCATCGCGTCGCGCGCGATAGCGACGGTCTGTACCGCGTGCCGCGCGACGATCTCGCGCGCCGGCATCGCAACAACATCGGCACGATCGTCGCGAACGGGACGTTGAACGTGGCGTATCTATCGGGCGGTCGCATTGGCGCAATCGAGGAATCGTTCATCTCACGGCTCAGACCCGGCGATGTATTCACGTTCGGCGGCCGCGCGCTGGAATTGATCCGCGTGCAGGATATGACGGCGTGGGTGCGGCGTGCGAGCTCATCGCGTGGCGCAATGCCGCAATGGGCCGGCAGCCGCATGCCGCTATCGTCCGAGCTCGCCGACGCGACACTGACGATGCTCGCGCGCGCCGCCGACGGCATCTACGACGAGCCGGAAATGCGCGCGGTACGGCCGCTGCTCGAATTGCAGCAGAAGTGGTCGGCGTTGCCCGAGCCGGGTGTGCTGGTCGTCGAGCTGCTGAAATCGCGCGAGGGTTACCACTTCTTCTGCTATCCGTTCGCCGGGCGCACCGCGCATATCGGGCTTGGCGCTTTGCTCGCGTGGCGGGTCGCGCGCGACGAGCCCGGCACGTTTTCCATTTCGATGAACGACTACGGTTTCGAATTGCTGTGCGCGCAGGCGTTCGATTGGGACACGCACTTGCGCAATGGCCTGCTTTCACCTGACGAACTCGATCACGACATTCTTGCAAGCCTCAATTCGTCCGAACTCTCTTTGCGACGTTTTCGTGAGATTGCGCGGGTGTCGGGCCTCGTGTTTCAGGCGCATCCTGGACAGCAGAAAAGCGCGCGGCAATTACAGGCCTCGAGCGGGCTTTTCTACGAGATCTTTCGTCAGCACGATCGCGGCAATCTGCTGCTGGGCCAGGCCGATACCGAAGTACTGCTGCAGGAACTCGACGTGCGGCGCATCCGTATCGCGCTCGAACGAATGAACGCGAGCCGCGTCGTGCTCACGCGGCCCAGCAAGCCGACGCCGTTCGCGTTTCCGTTGATCGTCGGACGCCTGCGCGAAAAAGTCAGCACCGAGAAGCTCGCCGATCGCGTCGAGCGAATGCTGGCCGAACTCGAAAAGGCGGCGCAACGATGACGGCGAACTCTCTTGCGATCGACGTCGGCGGACAGCCTCTCGTGCTATCGAGTTTGCGCGCGTGTTTCGATCCGGTGCTGCGCGCGCTTTTTATCGCCGATGCGCATTTCGGCAAGGATGCGGTGTTTCGCGCGCGTGGCATTCCGGTGCCGACGGGTTCGACCGCGGAGAATCTGCTGCGAATCGATCGTCTGATCACCGAGTTCGAGCCGGCGATGCTGGTGTTTCTCGGCGATCTGCTGCATGCGCGCGAGTCGCTGTCGACGCCCACACTCGATGCGTTGCATGTGTGGCGCGCGCGGCATGCGTCGATGCGCGTGGTGCTAGTCGAAGGCAATCACGATCGGCATGCCGGTGCGTTGCCGCCTTCGTTGGATGTCGAGTCTGTGCGCGAGCCGTGGCATTTCGGGGCGTGGGCGCTGTGTCATCACCCGCATGCGGTCGATCACGGGTATGTGCTCGCGGGGCATGTGCATCCGGTCTATCGGATCGCGACGGGGATCGATTCAGTGCGCGTGCCGTGCTTTCGCTTCGGGATCGATCGGGGGGTGCTGCCGGCGTTCGGGAGTTTTACTGGAGGCGCGCGTGAGACGGGGCGCGTTTTGGGGGAGCGGGTTTTTCTGGTCGTGCAGGAGAGGGTGATTGAGTTGAGCGGTTGAGCGGACGGCGGGGGCCGTCCGCTTTGTTGCCTGATTGCGTTTTTGTTTGCGGGTTGGCTTGCTGATTCGCTAGCCTGGTTTTTTGCTGGCTTCTTCGCTGCAAATTCCCCGCGGTGCTCGAGCGCGGTCGGTGTGGAGGCCGGGCGGCGCCGGCCTCCCTTCCTGGAGAGAGCCCCGCAGGGTTCGCGGGACCCTTGCCACTGCCTAATGGTTGCTGCCGCCGTGGCCGCCACTGCCGGAGCCACCGCCGCCGTAGCCGCCATGGCCTCCGTGCCCACCGTTACCGAAGCCTCCGTTGCCGAAGCCGCCACCGTTGCCGCCGTTGCCTTGGCCGCCGCCGTTGCTACCGTTACCGCCGTCGCCGCCATGGCCACCGTGACCTCCGTTGCCGGAACCACCGCTGCCTTGGCCACCACCGTTGCCGCCGTTTCCGCCCTGGCCGCCGCCGTTGCCACCGCCACCACCGTTGCCTCCATGGCCACCGTGTCCGGAACCGCCGCCGCCCTGGCCGCCGCCTTCGCCGCCCTGGCCGCCGCCTTCGCCGCCATGGCCACCGTGTCCGGAGCCTCCGTTGCCCTGGCCGCCACCGCCTTCACCGCCATGGCCACCGTTGCCCGAGCCGCCGTTACCCTGGCCGCCGCCTTCACCTCCATGGCCGCCGTGTCCAGAACCGCCGTTGCCCTGGCCACCGCCTTGACCGCCATGACCACCGTTGCCCGAGCCGCCGTTGCCTTGGCCACCACTGCCTTCACCACCATGGCCACCGTGTCCGGAACCGCCGCCGCCCTGGCCGCCACCGCCTTCACCACCATGGCCACCGTGTCCCGAACCGCCGTTGCCCTGGCCGCCACTGCCTTCACCGCCATGGCCACCGTGTCCGGAACCGCCGTTGCCTTGGCCGCCACCTTCACCGCCACGGCCACCGTTGGCAGAACCGCCCTTGCCTTCGCCACCGCTGCTACCGTGGCCGCTGTCACCATGACCGCTGCCGCCGTGGCCGCCGTCGCCGTGACCGCTTTCGCCGTGACCGCCCTCGCCATGGCCGCCGTCACCATGGCCGCCGTCACCGTGGCCGCTTTCGCCGTGACCGCCCTCGCCATGGCCACCCTCGCCATGGCCGCCGTCACCGTGAGCGCTTTCGCCATGACCGCCCTCGCCGTGGCCGCCGTCACCGTGACCATGACCGGCATCTCCATCACCACCGTGGCCGTGACCATGACCGCCATCGCCGTCACCCTCGCCACCGAGACCATGTCCATGACCACCGTCGCCATCACCATCACCGCCGTGGCCGTGACCATGACCGCCATCACCGTCACCCTCGCCACCGTGGCCGTGGCCATGACCGCCATCACCGTCACCTTCGCCGCCATGGCCATGACCATGACCGCCATCACCGTCACCCTCGC
>NZ_JBFPKO010000150.1:0-623 GCF_040948765.1 Paraburkholderia sp. BR10923
GGCCTTGTGGGTTGGCAGTCGCGTCAGGACGTCCTTCAGATAGGCATGTGGTTCGTGCCCATTCAGTTGCGCTGAACGTAGCAGACTCATGATGGCCGCGGCTCGCTGCCCGGCTCGAAGCGAACCGGCAAACAGCCAGTTCGACCTGCCGATGGCCCAAGGTCGTATCTGGTTTTCGACCCAGTTGTTGTGTATAGGCACGTGACCGTCATCGAGATAGCGGGTCAGCGCATCCCATCGTTTAAGACTGTAATCCAGCGCTTTGGCAATCGCCGAATCTTCCGACACCAGCTTGCGCTGCGCCTTCATCCATTCGTGAAGTGCGTCGCAGACCGGCTTGGCCCGACTCTGTCGAAGCTTGTGGCGTTCCTCGGCTTGTAGCACTGCAGCGTCGCGCTCGATGTCGTAAAGCGCAGCGAAGAACGGCAGCGCCTGCGCAGCGATCTGACTGCTGTGATTGGCGTGCAGATCGAAGAACTTGCGTCTCGCGTGCGCAGCACATCCAATTTCAGTGATGCCCTGCTGGAATCCAGCCTTGTATCCACTGTAGTCGTCGCATACCAGTTTGCCCTGCCAGCCAGCGAGGAACGCGCGGGCATGTTCGCCTGCACGGCTGTCGGCGA
>NZ_JBFPKO010000151.1:0-582 GCF_040948765.1 Paraburkholderia sp. BR10923
GGGAATCACGCATGAAGATTCACGAGTACCAGGGTAAGGAAATCCTGCGGAAATTCGGCGTCGCGGTACCGCGCGGCAAGCCGGTCTTCTCGGTGGATGATGCGGTCAAGGCCGCGGAAGAGCTCGGCGGCCCGGTGTGGGTCGTCAAGGCTCAGATCCACGCAGGTGGCCGTGGCAAGGGCGGCGGCGTCAAGGTCGCCAAGTCGCTGGAACAGGTTCGCGAGTACTCGAACCAGATCCTCGGCATGCAGCTCGTCACGCACCAGACCGGTCCGGAAGGCCAGAAGGTGAACCGCCTGCTGATCGAAGAAGGCGCCGACATCAAGAAGGAACTGTATGTCGGTCTCGTGATTGATCGCGTTTCGCAGAAGATCGTCGTGATGGCGTCGAGCGAAGGCGGCATGGACGTCGAAGAAGTCGCGGAAAAGACGCCTGAGCTGATCCACAAGGTTGCAGTCGATCCGTCGACCGGCCTGAAGGACTCGGAAGCAGACGACCTCGCGAAGAAGATCGGCGTGCCCGACGCTTCGATCCCGCAAGCCCGCGCGATCCTGCAAGGCCTGTACAAGGCATTCTGGGAAA
>NZ_JBFPKO010000152.1:0-580 GCF_040948765.1 Paraburkholderia sp. BR10923
TCGCCACGCGCGTGAAGGCCCATGAAGACGGCGCCTGGGTGCGCGAAGCCGCGCTCGCCCATGCCGAAAAACAGCGCCAGCGCGCGCAACAGCACGCCGCCTGAGTGGCACGGCGAAAGATCAGCGAGAGTCAGGAATCAGGAGATCAGCAATGAACAGGGAATGGCCGATTTGGGAAGTGTTCGTGCGCAGCAAGCAGGGACTCGACCACAAGCACTGCGGCAGTCTGCACGCGGCCGACGCGCCGATGGCGCTGCGCATGGCACGCGACGTCTACACGCGCCGCCAGGAAGGCGTGAGCATCTGGGTGGTGCCGTCCGCGGCGATCACCGCCTCGGCGCCCGACGAGAAGGCCGAGCTGTTCGAACCGGCGGGCGACAAGATCTATCGTCACCCGACGTTCTACACGCTGCCCGACGAAGTCAACCACATGTAAGCGCGCCATGACCACTATGTCCATCACGCCCGAACATCTGCAGTACGTGCTGCGCCTCGCCGATACCGCGCTGATCCTCGGTCAGCGCAACAGCGAGTGGTGCGGCCACGGCCCGATCCTCGAAGAGGACATCGCGCTGTCGAA
>NZ_JBFPKO010000153.1:0-557 GCF_040948765.1 Paraburkholderia sp. BR10923
GCCTACCGCTCGCGCAGACCGTCGACGACTACGCCGCGCTTCTTCCCTGGTGCATGCCCGCCGAACTGCGGTAAGTCTATTGCCCTGTTCAACAACTCTGATGGGCGTCGTTAATTGACCGCTTACGTTGTAGCTGCACGCCGCACGTACCGACCCATGCGCCCAATGTCGAGCGCGGTATCGCGACGCCCGCTCGCGCAAAGATCTGCTCCTGACGGTACAGGGGAAGGTGGTCAGCGTACTTGGCAACCAGCACTGACGCCAGCAGTCCTGCGGTCGGGATGCCCTTGTCGATCACATGCGCAGGCACCGCAGCCTGAATCAGTGTTTCGCAGTTTCTGCACACCCACTTGCCACGGATATGCCGCTCCACGGTGAACACACCTGGCGTGTAGTCCAGCTTCTCGCTGAGGTCCTCGCCGATGCGCACGCGCTCGCAGCCACACTGGCATACGGTGCTCTGCGGCTCGTGGCGAATCTCTGTGCGCGGCAATTGCGCCGGCAGCGCTGCACGCTTCGGTTGCTGGGGTAGCGGCTCGGCTGCGGCTTGCGGCTGA
>NZ_JBFPKO010000154.1:0-556 GCF_040948765.1 Paraburkholderia sp. BR10923
CCGCGTTACAGATTTATCGTTCGCGCTACTGATCTACGGTGCTTCAATCATGCTCCTTCGGGAACTACGCCGTCCTTTAAGTACCGCCATAGTGCAATCGCGAGACGTCGTGCGACCGCGACGATTGCTATCCGTCGCGCGCGACGATTGGGACCCGTGCCTGCTGTTCGCTGCGAGAACCAATGCGTCAGGACGCTGTCTGGCTGGTAACGGATCCACGACCATGCCATCTCGATCAGTAGTGCCCGCACTCGCCGATTGCGTTGCTTGCTGATGCCCTGGTCGGCCTGGCTCTCACCACTGGCGTACGGCTGCGGCGCGAGGCCCACGCAAGCGCCGACCTGGCGACGGTTGCTAAACTGCCGCCAGAACAGCTCCAGTGCCAGCCGCGAGCCACCAACGGCCCCCAATGCCGCTCAGGCGTGTGAGGCGATCGATTCGCTCGCGCGCGGACTCGGGGAGACTCTCGAGCCGCTCCTTCTCCAGTGTCGCCAGTTGCTGCTCGACGAGCGCCAGTCGTTCGCATTCGCGCAGCAGCCGTTGCTGCAGTTCCAGT
>NZ_JBFPKO010000155.1:0-554 GCF_040948765.1 Paraburkholderia sp. BR10923
GGCCGGGCGCACGGCGCAACAATGTCGGTGGCTTGCCGCGCCGGCTCCATGGCCTGGGTGGAAGTGGCGCCGTACCGGGTGCCCACACAGAGGTGCCAGGCCGGATCCCTACGGCGTACAACAAACCCAGTTCAGTTACCCCATCCCGGAAAGCGGTTTCGTCGCCGTACCCGGCATCGGCCAGCACGATGCCCGGGGCAACGCCGGATGCTATAGCCTCACGAAGTTGGGTCAACGCAATCTGGGGCTTGGTCTCGAAAGCCAGATCGTCGGGAATGCCCGCACGACGGGCACGTTCCCGGTCTTCAATCCATTCCTTGGGGACATACAGCTGCCAGGCAATCGGCAGGCTGCCACGTTGCGTCGCGATCGACAGGCTCACGGCGACCTGACAGTTGTCCTGTTTGCCAAGTTGCCCACAGTACTGAGTCCAGCCTGAACAAACCGTAGAGCCTTAAGCGTTGGGGGTTTCCGGCGGAAATCGTGTTGTTGGAATTGCAGAGACCTGGCATATTGCTGGGTATAGCCTGCAAATTCTGGCGAGGTTTAGATGG
>NZ_JBFPKO010000157.1:0-531 GCF_040948765.1 Paraburkholderia sp. BR10923
TCTGGCTCAGCGCCCCGGTAACCACGGTCGACGATCGCGATTTCAGGTTTGACATCGCTGAGAATCGCTGCCTGCTCCAGCGCTTCTTCCAGCGTATGTCCATCGTACGGATTGCCCGGCATCGAGCGGGCACCCACCACCAGCCCTTCCCGGTGTGTCGTCGTGATCGACACCTTGACGCCAAACTCGTATGGCGTGCGCGCCTTACCCTTGGCCAGGCACTCGACTTCCGGCGCGTGCAGCGCATACAGCTTATTTTTGTCCTTCGTCTTCTGCGTCAGGATTCGCTTCGTGCGGGCAATCAGTTCCTGCAGCTCAGCTCGCCTGTTATCAACCACCGTGTCGAGTTGCCGTTCGACATCGCGCATGACGCGGCCGACACGCGAGCGCAGGGTGCGCACTGCCTTGCTCATCCGCCGGTACTGCTTCGCGTGCGCGTAGCGGCTGATCTGGGTGGCCAGGCGTGGTGCTTCGCGGTTGTAGTTCTGACGCAGTTTCAGGCCGTGCCGCGCAGCTGCCTTCACGAGGTGT
>NZ_JBFPKO010000158.1:0-524 GCF_040948765.1 Paraburkholderia sp. BR10923
CGTCAGGGAAGGTGTACGGGCTATTAAGGAAAGGCGACCGCCTCACTTCAAGGCCCGACAGGAAGCAGAGAAGTCACTCAAGTTGCCGGGCTTCTAACCAAAGGATGCACTATGTCACGAGACTCCCGCGTTTGCCCCGAAACACGAAGACGTGCCCGCAGAACGGATCTCGTACAAGCACGGTTTGCACCTTGGCGGCGAGACTGTTGAATCCGGCTCGCATGTCGGTGACTCCCGCGGCCAGCCACACTCGGGATCCGGACGGCAGGCCAACAGCCGACGGCAGCATCAGAAGGCTCATCGGGCGAGACCCCGCACAATCTTGATCAGGGTTGCGATGGGCGTAAGCGGCCGGCAAACCCGTCTTGACGAATTGAACTAGCGGATAGGATCCGCGGGCTGCCAGCGATGAGGCAGCAATGTTGAGATATCGCTGGCCTTGTGGGTTGGCAGTCGCGTCAGGACGTCCTTCAGATAGGCATGTGGTTCGTGCCCATTCAGTTGCGCTGAACGTAGCAGACTCA
>NZ_JBFPKO010000159.1:0-483 GCF_040948765.1 Paraburkholderia sp. BR10923
ACGTAAAAACAACGCGTCACCCCGCGGTCCACGACGTCTTGCAACGCGTGTACTCAAGTTGGTAAAGCGTCGAAGTAGGCGTTGCTGGGCCGACGCCGGGCAAATCCGCGAGTCCGGCATTGAAAGCTTCCGCCGCTAAACGGACGCGGTCGGCGCGGCATCCTTACTAGCACGATCCATGTCGGCACTTGGGTGCCTTCCGAACGTGCCCGCTTTTCCGCTTTCTCTAGCTTGCGGACAGCCTCATCGGCCAGGCAAAGATGGACTCCCGTGATGCCGGCCATCTCGACCAGCAGTGGCAGGACGTGCTCACGCAGACCTTTCACGACTTGTGTGCGCCATCGTTACGGTGCCGACGGAGCATGTATTGGCGCCGGGTTTTCTAGCCAAAGAGGTTGTGCTGAATCTGAACAAGATGCCCAGTAAGCGCCTTCACTGCTGCATCCGTATCGCGGTCTCTAAGGGCTTCGACGATTTCACGGT